>VMSV01000139.1 GCA_013791935.1 Desulfobacteraceae bacterium
CCACAGGAGGAGATCAGGCCTATGCGATTGCCGAGGTGCTTGTATTTGGAAAAGAAGCCGTAGCCACAGTATGCCCCAGACCGATTATGCCTGAAAATTAAAAAATAAAGTCAGAGGTCGTGGTTTTTCAATTAACATACTCCGGGCGATGATGCCCATTTTTCTTCCGACCGCCTGCAGCTTGGGGTAAAGCAGGTCTGAATGGTTGTGCACCCTCCATCGAACCTCTTGCCGAAAACACAGACCATTTAGTGATCGGGGACGACCCGCGACACAAACCCGTTCCCTTATCGCTGCTTCCTTCCGGATCTGACGAGGTTCGAGACAGTTTGTTGCGCGGCGGCCGATCTCGACAGCCTGCCTTCGGCTTTTGGTCCTGAGGAGGGGATTCAGCCCCGCATGAGCGGATTTCGGGAAAAGGGCACCGCTAGCTCCCCGCCTAGCACAACCGTTTCGCAATATAATCGAGTCGGTGAATATATCAAGAGTAAAATCTGTTTCCGCCATTTTATTCCAGGGCAGGGCAACCGCCTTTAGAAAATGATTGGCAATCCGGGGATTTTGGGGGTTTGCGGGCAAGCCGCTCTATGGATGCCCCGTTTGCAAATCTTATGAACTCGCCACCAAGGATGCCTATGGCAAGCGCAGGTTAAATAATAAATAGCAATGGATTGTGAATTATTTTTATGAACTGCCAAGCTATATAGAGGCAGGCGCTTGCCCAAGGCATCCTAAATGGCTCAGACAACATAAGCTTTGCAACCGGGGCATCCATTCCGCTCAATCCATCCCTTTGAGAATCAAATGCGGTTACCCTGTATTCCAGGGTATTTTCTATTGACAACCCGGCTTTTACTGGAATAGTTGTAATGTTATTTTAAGGGGTTATACATCTGCGTGATAGACAGGGCGGAATTTATGGATAAACGGGTTTCCGGCATCATTGGAAGGGTTTTAAAAACCGTAGGGCAAACAGTTGATCGGTATGGAATGATCGAATCCGGAGACAGGGTCCTGGCAGGGGTTTCCGGAGGACCTGATTCCGTTGCCCTGGTGCATATTTTGAAGCAAATGGCCTCGGCGCTTTCCTTTGATCTTGCCCTGGCCCATCTAAATCACGGCTTAAGGGGGGAAGCTTCGGATCGGGACGAAGGATTCACCGCTTCACTGGCCCAAAAGCTGGGGTTGCCGTTTCACCGGGAAAAAGCCGACGTGAAAGGCTTTGGCAGAGAACAGGGTCTATCCACGGAACATGCCGGAAGGCGCCTCCGGTATGATTTTTTTCATCGGGTCATGGAAGAGTTTGCCTATTCAAAGATTGCTCTGGGGCACCATGGGGACGACAATGCGGAAATGATTCTGATGGCCCTGATTCGAGGAAGCGGCCCCCTTGGACTTGCCGGTATTCCTCCCGTGAGGGACCACGGGGTCATCCGGCCTCTTTTTCATCTCACCCGACGGCAGATTTTAAGTTATCTTGACGAAAATAATCTAAATTACGTCGTGGATGAAACCAACCTTTCGGCCCATTTTTTGAGGAATAAAATTCGACTGGAACTGATTCCGCTTCTGGAAAATCAATACAATCCTCAAATGGTCCGGTCCCTGAACAGGCTTTCGGACATCCTTCGGGCTGAAAACCAAAGCCGAAAGGACCACACGGAGAAGCAGGTCGAAAGCCGGGTATTGAAAGGAGCGGGACATTCCCGAAGGATTTTTATAAGCCTTTTGAACCAACTGCCTTCTGCAGAAAAAAGAAATCTGGTCAGGGAAATGATTCGGAAAACCAAAGGGGACCTGAAAAGGATCACCCTGGCCCATGTGGAGGCTGTTCTCTCTTTGGCTGTCTCGAAAAAAGGGGACGGCTGGCTGGATCTGCCGGATAAAATTCTAGTTCGTAAATTGAATCAACAGTTGTTTTTTTCAAAAGAAGACCTACCTTTAAGGGCTGTTAAGATCTTGGATCGGGAATCCGGCCTTCCGGCCTACCAATATGCCGTCAACGGACCACAGGATCTTTATATAAAGGAAATCAGCGCGAGGGTTTCTTTTTGCGAAACGGAAGGGCAAAGCGCAGCGGAATTTTGTTCTGCTGGACAAGAGATCGCATTCTTTGATATAAACCAGCTGAAATTTCCCTTGATATTGCGAAATTCCAGGCCGGAGGACCGGTTTATTCCCCTGGGTATGACCGATTCCCAGACGGTCAGGAAATTTCTGAAGAACCATGGAGTTGCAGAAAAAATGCGTCACAATTATCCCGTTCTTGTGTGTCAAGGGGTAATCATATGGGTGGTTGGAAAGCGGATTGATGAATCGGTGAAAGTGTCGGAACGGACCCGGATGGTTTTAAAAGCGCATTTTCAATGGACATCGTAGAAAAAGCGATACCCGGTTTGCAGGATAAAAAATTGTGGAGATAATACCCAAGGAGGTAATTTTTTGAATCCATTTTACAAGAATCTGGCTTTATGGCTCGTGATCTTTCTCATGATGGTCATGCTTTATAACTTCTTCAATCCCCAGCAGATGGGTGACAACAACATGGCCTATTCGGATTTTCTGTCCCTGATAAAATCCGATGCCATTTCCAAAGTGGTGATCCAGGGTCAGGAGTTGATCGTAACGGACATGAACCAGAGAACGTTTAGAATCTATGCACCTTCGGACCCGGACCTGATGCGAACGTTAAGGGAAAAAGGGATCGCTATTTCGGCCAAACCTCCTGCTGAAGCCCCCTGGTACATGTCTGTTTTAATCTCCTGGTTTCCCATGATTGTGCTCATCGGTGTCTGGATCTTCTTTATGCGCCAGATGCAGTCCGGGGGGGGGAAGGCCATGTCTTTTGGCAAGAGCCGGGCCCGGCTTCAGAGCGACCAACAGGAGAAGGTCACTTTTGAAGATGTGGCTGGCATTGATGAGGCCAAGGAAGAGCTAAGCGAAATCGTGGATTTTTTGAGGGAGCCCAAGAAGTTCACAAGGCTTGGGGGCAGAATCCCCAAGGGCGTGCTGCTTATGGGTCCTCCGGGCTCCGGGAAAACCCTTCTGGCCAGGGCCATTGCCGGGGAAGCCGGTGTGCCTTTCTTCAGCATCAGCGGATCGGATTTTGTGGAGATGTTCGTGGGGGTCGGAGCCTCCAGGGTTCGGGATCTCTTTGTACAGGGCAAAAAAAATGCCCCGTGCATTATTTTCATCGATGAAATCGATGCCGTGGGAAGACACCGTGGCGCAGGCTTAGGGGGTGGACATGATGAGCGGGAACAGACCCTGAACCAGCTCCTGGTGGAAATGGACGGTTTTGAATCCAATGAGGGGGTGATTCTTATTTCAGCCACCAACCGCCCGGATGTTCTTGATCCGGCTTTGCTCAGGCCCGGCAGGTTTGACCGTCAGGTGGTGGTGCCTTTGCCGGATATTCGGGGCAGGGAGAAAATTCTTCAGGTCCACATGCGAAAAACCCCCGTGGCTTCGGATGTGAGCACGCTGCTCCTTGCCAAGGGAACCCCGGGTTTTTCAGGGGCGGATCTGGAAAACCTGGTGAATGAAGCAGCGCTTCTGGGAGCCAAGCGTAACAAGGAAAAAATCGATATGATGGACTTTGAGGATGCCAAAGACAAAGTCTACATGGGTCTGGAAAGAAAATCCAAGGTGATGAAAGAGGAGGACAAGAAGAACACGGCTTATCATGAGGGGGGGCATGCCATTGTGGCAAGATTCCTGCCCAATACGGACGCCGTGAACAAGATCACCATCATTCCCAGAGGCAGGTCTGCCGGTGCCACCTGGTTTCTGCCGGAAGAAAGGGATACCCGATATAAAGATCAGCTGGAAAATGAATTGTCCATTGCCTTTGGCGGGCGGGTGGCTGAAGAACTGGTTTTCAGCCGGATCAGCACCGGCGCTTCAAACGATATCAAACAGGCCACGGCCTTGGCCCAGAAAATGATCCGCATATGGGGGATGAGCGAAAAACTAGGCCCCCTGGCCTACGACCTGGGCGAGGAGCAGATCTTTCTGGGAAGGGAAATTTCCCAACACAGGGACTACTCCGAAGAAACAGCCCGTAAAATAGACGAGGAAATCACCAGTCTGGTTCACAAGAGCTATAACCAGGCCAGGGAAATTCTTCAGGCCAACATGGATATTCTTCATCAACTGGCGGAGCTGCTTCTGGAAAAGGAAACCGTCATGGGAAAAGAACTGGACGAGCTGATCTATTCCTTGAGACCTGGGTTGAAGTTGACGTCCCACAAGCTTGACGAGGGTCATGCTGCTGCTGCCCCGACCAAGGAGGCGTCTCCGTCGGTTGCCCCTGAACCCCCTTCCGAACAGGATGTGGAACCCGAGAAGACCGATGCCTGATTTCATGCTCAATACCCGTCCCGAGGCCATTGTTCTTGGACGGGAAACCCGGATCATGGGGATTGTGAATGTTACCCCGGACTCCTTTTCCGACGGCGGGGATTTTTATCAGACAGATCGGGCGATCCGCCACGGCATCGCCCTCTATGAGCAGGGTGCTGATATGCTGGACATCGGCGGGGAATCCAGCAGGCCGTTTTCAGAAGGGGTTTCCGTTGATGAGGAAATGAGAAGAGTCCTTCCGGTGATGGAGGCTCTTTCGGCAAAAATTCCGGTTCCCTTGTCCGTGGATACGACCAAGGCTTCGGTGGCTGAGGCAGCCATTAAAGCCGGAGCCTCGGTCATCAACGACATTAGCGCCCTGAGGGCAGACCCGGACATGGCCCGGGTTGCCGTAAGATACAATGTTCCCGTGATCCTGATGCACATGAAGGGTACCCCGAGAACCATGCAGGTGAGCCCGGTTTATGACAATCTTATTCTGGAAATAAGGGATTTCTTGAGGGATGCGGCCCAAGCAGCCGTGGAAAAAGGCATGGATCCATCCAACCTTATGATCGACCCGGGCATCGGGTTCGGGAAGACCCTTGAGGACAATCTTGCCCTGTTGAAAAACCTTCATCATTTTGCAGCGCTTGGCATGCCCCTTCTGGTGGGGTCCTCCAGAAAGAAATTCATTCGATCCATCCTCAGCCAGGATAGTGAAAAAGACATGGACCCCAAATCGTCCTTGGTTGAAACGGGCACCCAGGCCACGGTTGCATCAGCAGCCCTGAACGGGGCTCACATGGTGAGAGTCCATGATGCGGCGTCCACGAAAGCCACCCTGAAAGTCATCGACGCTATTAAAAATTCCAGGGATTTTCCAGATGGATCCTAACCCACCAGGGGTTCACCAGGGTTGGGAATCATGGGGCGCGCCCCGGTTCCGGAATGGAAAAAGATGCAATTGATGTTTTCATTCAGCGAAAAACACAAATGGGTGGTGATATCGGTTATTCAGACCCTGGTGGTTCTTGCGACTGGACTATGGCCTGTTTTTTTCAAGGAAACCCACTTGCCCCTCACCGTACGCTACACCCATGTTTCGGAAGAATTCATCGTGGTTCCCCCTTCCACCAAAACCGTGGATGTCCTGGTGCGGGGGTTGAAATTCCGAATTAATGAG
>VMSV01000103.1 GCA_013791935.1 Desulfobacteraceae bacterium
ATTCTTTTTTGAAGAAAATAAAGCAGAATAAAATTACATCTTCAAACCGGGAATAAAATTACATTTTAAAGTCGGGCGTGACACCTTAAGGTCTATTATTAGATTTATTTATATTTTTAACGTGTTCATAACCATAAATAGCTTCATTTATTTTTGCCATTTTTTCCTGAATTTTATTTGCCTCTTCCATAGCCGTGACTGTTCTCAGTGAGTGATCGGGGTCTGAGTGATCGGGGTCAAACCTTGATCTGTGAATATTGTACATAAATCACAATTCAAGATCTGACACCCATTTCTGGTGAATATTGTACATAAATCACAATTCAAGATCTGACACCCATTTCTGCGGTGGCTGGCCAGCCTTCCGGGGCGGGCGTCTCACCCGCTGGACTACTACGACCTTGCCCGGCCGCACTCAAGGTTTGACCGCATTTCCCCGTTGATCTGTGAATATTGTTCATAAATCACAAATCAAGGTTTGATCCCGTTTCCTTGTCAAGGTTTGACCCCGTTTCCTTCTCAAATAAATTTCACTTTTTCAGCGAATTTCTTGAATATGGGTGCGTTAGGATTAGCCGTTGCCTGAACCAGGCTCTGGAAAATGCCAAGTGTCTTTTTAATGCGTTCCTTATTCTTTAAACCATCGGTAAAAGCCTCCTGTAACTGCGGGCAAAATGAAACACATACTTGAAGAACTGGTTCCCACACCCTTTGGGCCTCGCTTGGTGACAAATTGCCAAAAGAAAGTCGTGAAATTCTGCTGATTCTTCTGGATAAAATCGTCTCCAAACAGACTGAAATTGCAGACACCAACATAAATGTTGAGCCGCGTTCACGGAAATAGTCAAGCTCCTTCGTTTCGGGTTCAGTCAAACCAGTGTTGCCTTTTGATTTAGTGACTAGAGCGGATTTTCTTGCTTCGATACACCTTAACAGAGAATAAGAATAGACAATGTGCCCTCCGCTAGTCTCCTCATTAAAATATCGCGAATATAGCTTGTCAGAAGCCCAAATATCTGATTTTTGGTTATAAGCAACCTCTGGATCCCCTTGCATCGCCGCTAAGGCTTGTCCTACGGTGTACGATGGTAGCAGATTAGGGTTTCGGCGAATTGCGTCTGAAGCTCCACCTCTTCGGCCGCCTTGGTATTCGCACTGAGGAATGGCTGCAATTTCTTCCCTTAGACGCCGCTGAACTCGATCACGGCTCCTGAAATCGGAAGCAGTAACTTTGTTCTGGCTATTGTTGAATTGAATAATATCGAAGATGGTTTCTCTATCAGACGTGACAACGAATCGAACAGGAACTTGAACGTCCTCCGAAGGGGTATGCCCTAAAGAACTGAGCGCACCTGTCGTTTGCGCACCATTTACAATTGAGAGGCCTGTGATTTTAAGAGTCTGAACGCCGCGCTTATCCTGCATGATTTCGTATGAGTGCACAAGAACGGTAAGTCCATTGTTGTACACCCAAAAATCCGCTGGCGCCTCTTGAGCCGAATGCTTGATAGCGTTATTGATATTGGCATCACTTCTGCGAGAACCTAAGTACTCTCGAACATTTGCTGAAAATATCTTCGTGCGATGCTTGCGATAGGCTCTATAGAGAAAACGACCTGGAACAGTTGTTACATAAGCCTTCCACTTTTTTCCGACAACCTCAAACCCTGCGGCTATACGGATGCTAAATTGCTCGGATACAAGAATTGGTGACTGAGTTTCCCCGTACCATTCGTCAAATGTGGCGGTTCCAACTTCAAGCGTGCTGACACGGATTTTTTTGCCTGGAAAGTGACTTTTGAGTGCAGCATCAATAGTGTGTTCGACGGTTACAAGTTCTTGCCTTACATTTTCCGATTCGGGCAGATTATGGATGTACCATACATGAAGATCCTGCAATACGCCTTCTAAGATAGCCTGTCGAAGTTCCGTAGCTGCTGGGCGCAAACGTTCCGGTAGTTCCGCGTGTGGGCGCTGTAGGAGCCATCCGACGGCTGTATTGAGATCACTAGCCTTGTTAGAAGGAGCACTTTGCCGTGGTTTCTCAGAGTTGTAGCATTGCGCAAGAACGGCATGCCCCTCATCGGGATCAATGTAGACGATATCGCATTTTTTATCATCACTCCCGTCTGTAAGGGAATTAGCGGCTACGGTGTCAAGATCTTCAATGCCAAATCGAAGCCCTAAAGCAAAAAGGCCAAGAGAATTATCTCCATACTTAGTGAGGTCCGTTCGACTTTGAAACGCTTGTTCCCAATTAGACATGAGTTAACTCCTTTTTCACAAAGTTTGTGGTGAAAGTTTGTGGTGAAGTTTGTGGTGTCAGATCTTGAATAGTGAATATTTTACGATTAATCACTATTCAAGATCTGACACCGTACCTTATCAATTAGACTATTCAAGATCTGACACCGTACCTTATGACACCGTACCTTAAGGCTGTTCGGCGTCCTGTGCAAAAATATGTTGGCCAAATTTTACCAAGAATGTCTTTGACCTGATGCATCTATGGCGTGTTTTATGACAAAATCATTAAGAGCTTCTGGCTCAGGAAACTGATCACTATTAATAAGTATTTTACATAATAACGATATTGCCCTTTTACCAACTCCGCGCATCCCATAAATCTCTTCAAGATGCGCCATAGTTATTTGGTCAAAATATCTAATGGAGTTATTTAGCAGCCATTCTCGAATCAGATGGGGTAAACTTGAAAAATCACCACCTTTGGTCACCAATTCACGTTTGCTACGACCGATAGAGGTTCTTGTGGCTAACACCTCTTGGAAAGGATTATTTGTTCTATCTAAGGCCAAAAGAAGTTCATCAATTGCTTTTGATAAGTCCGTTTTAAGCTTCTCACATCCCATAAGATTATGTTCATAAATTATCACTCTATAATCTCGAACATCAAAAGGAACATGTTCAATGCCCTGAGCTGTCATTATTGTCTTATTACCAACAGAATGTGCGATGCCAAGCTCATAGAAAACATTGGGATTTTTGCGTGTCAGATCAGCAATTATAATATCCGCTGAAAGGATGCCTTCGATTATGTCACGACTTATTGATCCAGGTCTTGATATTTCATCCACACGCCAACAATGTAGACCTGATTTAGTACAAACCGGCTTATAAATTTCAGTGTATATTTCTTTAAGATCATCTTCAAAAGGCATTAAAACAAAGCATTGTTTGTCTACGCGATCCATAATTTCTCCAGGCCAACGAATTTCACCCCAATTTCACCCAAGTTCTGACACCAGTTTGTTCTTCTATTTAAATCTCAATTCCTCTTTTTTGATTGAGGGAGGTGATCGGGGTCAAACCTTGATCTGTGAATATCGTTCATAAATCACAATACAAGGTTTGTCCCCGCTTCCACCTATCGATCTTGATTTATTTCGAACCTATTGCCACAGCTTTTACAATCATAAGTATGGGTATGCTCTGCAACCGATCCGTCCCTACGAGTGTATCCTTTTGATTTCATTTTATTCCTTGGGATATTTTCAAGGGCGTTCCTGCAGACCGGGCAATATTTAATATCTGGTTGAGGTCCAGGTTTATTTGCCATTTTATGCCCTTTCTCAATCTTAGCCGCAGTGACAGGTTAGCGTCCTTTGAATGCCTCAGCTTTTTCATATGTAACTGAAAAGCGATCTTGATTTTCAGGATATAGGTCGCACATGAAATAGCAGTTACGAAACTTGTTAAATGCATCAGGTTCCTCCCTGGCCAGCCTCTTTTTAAGTTCAACTGCTGTGGGCAAAGGGGAGGTTTTTCTGCTTTTTAATGTTTTACGAATCCTTCTTGCACGCATTTTTAATTTGCCGGGAGTACAAAACTTTTCTTTATAGTTTTGCCATACTCTATAAAAAAATCCTTCAGCAGTAGTTTTATAATATAAATCTTGTGAAGAAATTGAATTAAGTGCATCCATGGCTGCCTTAGGAGAACCTGTGGAAAATAGCGTTTGATAAAATGTTCTAAAATCCCTTTCCACCTCACCAACACTAATCTCCTGATGGGGGCCTATTAGTCCCCAAACTGGTGCACGGTCTGAAGGATTAAGCGCTTTTGTCAGGGCTCCACCGAAGCATGTTGCGAGAACGACTATGAGATTGAGACGCATCGAAACGTTGAGTGGAATCAACCCCCTTTTTAGATGTTCCCACGACACCAATGAACGATCTGCAAGCTGTAACCCATCCTCGTATCCATGTGATTCAATATGCAAAAGGGGGAGGGCATGATTCTGTTCATTTTGCCTTCGCAACTGCTCCAAATAGTCGAATAGTTGATATTCATTCTCTACTCTTAGATATGCTATTCCTGGTGTTGGAGAATATGCAGTGGCGCAAATATCTAAATCTTCAAATAACCTCCTGGCAGTGTTCAATTCGCCTTCGGGTATTGAGTCCAATATCACTACGCAATTGAAGCGATTCTCGCTCAAAATTAACTATTTTCCTATCGCTAACCACTGATTATCATGTCAAATCGGAACCATATTAGATATTACAGCATTATTTATTTCGATTTGACACATATTAATATCAATAAATTTAATTTGAGATGGTGAAAAATAAAATGATATTAGAATATTGCATTAAAGATTGGGATTTTGTTATGACCAAACAAGCTATTATCACAAGCAAATACAAAAATACAGATTTAAAATGATGTGAATTGGGTATTTGATTGTGGTTTAAAACCGGGGGTTTATTGACTGGTTCAGACCTTGCGAGATTTCACAGCGATGCAGAATAAAATTAACCCTATCGTACCGATTCAACCCGGTTTTCTTTGTATTTATTTAAACCCTCTTGAATTTGCTCCAGGCTTAACGGTGCCTCGGGCATGGCAGCCTCATAGTTTAAACTCCACCTCATGCACCTTAAAGCAGCAGGAACACCGGAAACTCAAATTCCCGCTGGTTCCCATATGGGCCACCAGAAAGGCCCTTTTATGCTTTTGGCAGTGGAATCCCGTTCCGCTATTATTTTTCCGGGCCTCTTTTTGGTGTGCTTGAAACGCCACCATCAATTTCACGGTTTCTCGAATCGTTCCCATCCCGCTCCCCGATCTTTTTTAAAGCTTCAATCACGCTGTGTGCTTTTTCAAAGGTTAAAAAATTCTCATGATCCACCCGGAACCGCTTCTGCAAAAAGCCGCGCAGAGCCTTCATTTCCCGGCCTTTTTCAGCCCACCCGATGCTCCACCACTGGGCATAGATCTTTTTGATCTGGGCATCCGTGGCCATGCCGGGCCGGTTTGGCCGCTTGCCCACCGGATTGAACCGGCTCACAAACCCGCAGGATTCAAAGTGCTTCACCACTCGCAGAAACCCATCTTCGTTCAATTCCGAGGAGGATTCCACGCCGCCGTGGGCCAGAAGAGCCGCCCGGTAGGTGTCGGCATCCAGACCCAGTTGTTTTTTAGCAATGTGCAAAACCGCCAGTTTTTTCCGGTCCATAGGCTTCGCTTTTCAGGCAATCTGAAGTTTTTCCATTAAAAGAGACAATTCCGCCGTCTTGTTCTTCAACAGGGCGATCTGCTCTTTAGGCAAAAGCACCCCGCCATACTTGGCCCCGATTTTTCTCAAACCATCTGAAAATTTTTCCGGGTCCCGGGTCATGCGCTCCAAAAAAGCGTCCACCACCTCAATGGGCGTGGGATCATCCACCCGTTGCCGCACCCACCCCGTGTTTTCATTCTGGCCGCTCCGGTCTGTCAGTTCATCGAATTCAAAGGAAAGCTGCTGCATCATGTCCACCAGGGCCGCTTTCCGTCCCCGGCTGGCCTTCACGATCCCGGTCATCCCGCGCTTACGGAATGCGTCGTAAAACTCCACGGCATCGGCGTTGCTTTCGGCGATCCAGTACCCGCCGTGTGTTCCGGCTGCGGAAAGAATCGGAACCTGGTCGTGATACAGAAGAATATGGTTGTGGAGGATTCGGCAATCCCGCTTGACCGCCTCCAGGGTCTGGACCTCGGCGAGGTTGTATTCCGCATCAAACCTTGCGGCCAATTCGTTTGCGGACAGCCGGTTATCCCGTCCCACGTGATCCCACAAAATGCCCACAAACACATTCTCCGCCCGGGTCAGCAAACGGGTGTGATACCCGGTTTTCGTGTTAAACCCCATGTCCTCTGCCTTCATGTTTTCCCCCTTTGCCGTTGTTTACGCAGGGACGGACCTGTGCAGGCTGGCCCCTGAGGCCTATCGTCCGGACCCCGCATAAGGATTGCCCTTTGTGGACTTGCTCATCACCGTCACCACGTTTCCACTGAATTCATCCACCTTCAGCACCACATCCAAACCCGTGTGCCAGTAAATGGCCAGCACCCGGTGGGGATCGCCGTTGCGCTTCGCATACGTGCTGCAACTCTGCACCACCAGGCTTTCCCGGATGATGTGCTGCACCTGTTCCACGGTGGGCACTCCGCCCACCCGTAACGCCCAGTTTTTAATAAAATGATCAGTCAATCGCAGCATGGGCCACCTCTTTTTTACCGTCCAGCCCATTGACCTTTTCCCGTACAACAACATCCTTGCCCCAAACCCCGGCCATCGTACCCACCCATTTTACAAGGGGCCAGCCTGCGCAGCTTGCGCAAACCGGGCAGGCGCAATGGATGGTCCCGTCATACACCTCTTCGCAATTCATGCAGCACATGGTTTTATTCAGTTTTGCCATGCTGATTTCTCCTTTCTGTTCCTTGTTCGCGGCTCATTTTCTTTTTGCTCCGGAGCTTTCGCAGTTTTGAGCATTTGCCAGTATTGACCGGGGTATCCGGTCCCGGATCATTCACCAGGGTCCAGACGTTGAACCGGTTGCCTTTTTGCCGGAGATACCCCAGGTTTTTCAGGCAATTCAAATATTCCAGCACCGTATACCTGGCCGCCCCGGACAAACGCTCGATCTCATCCGTGTCAAACTGACGGTGGCTCCGGATCAGGTGCCAGATCACATCCATTTTGGTGCGTTGCCTTTCCTTCCCGGCATATTCATATTGGCCGGGGTCTGTTTTTTTCACCTCACCGGTTTTCATCATGTCAAACAGTATGGCGCTGATCTGCCGGTACGCCAGACAGGGGGCCAGATATTCGATATCCGGGATGCAAAAGGTTTTCAGATACTTTGCAGCATTCCGGACCTTGGCTGTATGGGTGGCACCCTGGCTTACGATTTCTCGAAGGTTGGCCAGCTCTTTTTTGGATAGCCGTTTCATTTTTCCACCACCGTTCTTGCCTCCTATTTTCCCCTCAACCCCATTTTCACGGCAGTTTTCACCATTTCATCCGTGACCCGGTCCGCCTTGTTCACGGCATACAGCTCTTCGATCCGCCGCACATCCCGGGCCACCAGGCGAAAATCCCCCTCGGAGGATTCCCGGAGCACCTCGGCCTGCTGTGCGGAAAGGGCCAGATCTGCCGCCTGCTTGGCAAAAAACATGATGTCCATCGTGGTGATGGGCTCGAACTCCACCAGCCGCAGGGTCCGGCTCCAGATCCTTCGCTCTTTCTGCATTTTCCGCACAAGCTGCCGTTCCCCCACCAGGGCGATGGGCACATAGGTGATGTCTGCAAGATCCCTCACCCAGTCCAGCAGTACTTCACCCATTTTATCCGCCTCATCCATGACAAGGGTTTGAGGGTTTTTCCGGAGAGCTTTTACAATCGCCTCAAAGGCCGGTTTCTTCCGGTAAGGAATGGGGTCCAGCTTCAGTTCAAAGCACAGATCCTGAAGCATCCATAACTCCGTCCAGCCGGTGAGCGCCCGGACATAGACCCACCCGTTCTGGGCTGCAAAAAACTTGGCCGCAGAGGTTTTGCCCCGCCCGGCCTGGCCCACAAAGGCCAATAGAGCCGGATCTTTCCCGGCGTTCTCGCTTTCCTTCATGGCAGCAATAAAATTCTTCACATTCTGGGTATGCACAAAAATATTCTTCATTTACCCCTCCGATTCCGCATCAACATGGTTTGCCTATTCAAAAAATATCTTTCTCAACACTTCCGATTCCCCATCATCCGCCCCGGCCTCCATTACATCAAGCACCGCAATCCCTGATTCCTCGATGGTTTCCTTTACCTGATCCCGGCACTCTCCCATCTTCAGGGCAGCCAAAAACCCCCTTAAAAAACCCTTCTCAAATTCGCTGGCCATGTCCATATCCTCCACCCTGGCAATCCCAAATCTCAAATTTGAAATTTCAAATGATCTTCCGGCCCCGCAATAAAGACCTCCCGCATGAATTCAAACCGCTCTTTAAATTCAAGGTATTCCGCTGTTTTTTCGTAGTACCGCATGAACTGCATGGCATCGATGTCCAGCGCCTCCCCCTTGCATTCCCGTTCCAGCAGGGCCTCATATTTGTCGGACTCGATAATAAAAACCCGTTCAGGCGCCTTTGGCTTGAATTCAATGATTTCCATCCTGGCTGCTTCCGCTTCCAGATGCTCGGCCTCGGCCCGGGTGATTTTTTTGGTTTCAGGCTTGATCTGAAGGGGCTGGCCCGTGTTTTCCGGAAGGGTTACCAGGGCAGGCGGACTCTCCAGCGCCTTGACCGCCTCTCGGGTTTGCTTTTCCAGGCGCCGTTTCTTTTTGATTTCGCTTTCCAGCAGGGCCACATCCTCTTTGCCCCCAAGAATCCGAGCCATTGGATGAACGCCTTCAATGGGTCTGGCCGTGCAGATTTTTTTGGAGCCGGTCCGGTCATACACATGGATGCAACTCACATCTTCCAGGTCATACCGGATCATCACCGGCTGCCGGTATCCGTGCAGGACCTCATCATAGTAATCCCGGCCCAGAAACCGGATGCCGCTTCGGCCTACGCTCTTTATTTTCATATCCATCATCAGGTGGGAGAGCCGCTCCGGGTCTACCCCCGGACCTTTCCCGGCTTCAAAAACTTCTGCAGGGCAAAGCCCCTTGAGGCCCCGGTGGGGCCTTTGGGCATATTCCGCCACCCACCCGGCGATGATATGGCTGGCCTGGGCAATGGTGGGCACCCATCCGCCGTACATCTTTTCGTGCATTTTCTGGTGAAACACCTCGTTGCGCATGAGCCGGGCCGGTTTATCCGCAATGGACGCCCCGGTGAACGTGGGCATGATACGCTCCAGTTCGTCGAATGTTCCGAAAAACCGCTCCACAGGCTTGCTCTGCCCGTGGTAGGCCCAGGCAAACACGGTTTCCATGCCCAGCCTGGCGAACATTCCGAAAAACCCGGCTGCTTCGAAATCGATATTTTTATCGTTGAAAATCCTGCTTTTAAATGCCCGGCCATTGTCCAGGTAGGCCACATCCGGCATTTTGCCCAGGGCCTGGATGGCCCGGCGCAGGGCAGAGGCGATGCACTGGGTGTTTTCCGTGGGCATGATTTCCCACCCCACCGGGTAACGGCTGGCCCAGTCGTACCAAAGCACCATCGCCATGCGGCCTGGCTTGCCGGTGAAGGGATTGAGAATATCGAAGTTAAGCTGATGTCCGTCTGCCACCAGAACCTCCCCCACCGAAAGCAGGCCCGCGTCCCGCTGAATGGTATAGGCCACCTTGTCGTTGTAAGCCTTCTGGCCTTCGCGCCGGAGGACCCAGATGTCGTAATGGTCCCGGCTCCAGGTGTCCAGAAACCGGGTGATGGTGGAGGCGGAGGACGTGGAGGGGATCTGGCGCTTGCTTAGGGCCAGTTTGGTCATGCGGGCGATTTGAGCCGGTTTGAGCCGGTTGGGGTGCAGGGCAAAGGATAACGCCGCGTTGACCTCTTCCTGGGTGATCTTGCACTCTCCTCGACGGTTTCCATAGTTGTCCGCAATCACCGTGTAATCGTGGTTGGCCCGCTTGAACGCCAGCGCCCAACGTTCCACGGTTTTCACCGAGGTCTGGCCCAATGTCTCAAAAAGGGCCGGAAACATCAGGCCCGTGTTGTACCCGGCGATAAAATCCTCGGCCGCCAGGGTTTTGCTTTTCCGCTCGGCCTTGGCTTTCTTTTTCTCCATCAGATACAGCCGGACCAGATCCGCACGGGCCAGGGCCACCCGGTTTTGACGCTCGGAAAGCTCTGGGCTTCCCACCGGGATCACTGCGGGCTCAAAGTGCCGTTGGGCCGATCCGGGCAGATTCCCCTGGACGGCTTTTTCCATACCCACCTTATTGTATAGAAGGCGGATGTCATCGGGCAGGGCCTCCAGGGCATACAGCCGGACTTTTCCGCCCCGGCAGGTCTCTTCTGCGAACGGCCAGTTTTCCTTTTGCGCCCGTTTCCGGATGGCCCGGGGTCCAACGCCTTTCAATTCCGCTATTTTCTCACCGGTGAGGGCCGTTTCCTTCATGAATCGCCCTCCATTTCCTTTAAAAACATCATTCGCTTTTTCTTCTGGGCCATGAGTTTCTTGGATTCCTCATCCAACCGCTGAATTTCTGCCCGCAGCGCCTCGGGACCGGGCAAAACGAATAATCCCACCATTTTTCCCATGATGGCCAGGGGCTCGTTGCTTCCCGTGACCTGGCACAAGGCGGGCAAATATTCCGCCGGAATATGCCTGCGGGGATGCCCGTTGAGTTCGTCACTTTCACGGGTCCAGGAGTCGATCTGCTCCTTGGTGATGGTTTCATCGCAAAGGTGGCTCATTTCGCCTGCGATTTGGTGGCGGGAAAGGTCGCACTGCTTGATGGAGGACCGGATGGCGTCCCGAAGTTGGCCCGCAACCGAAAAGCGTCCCTTGTTCTCGCAGGCGGGTTTTGATTGGGTTTCGGTGAGCGATTGCAGGAAATCCAAAATACTAATTTGTTTGGTGTCTATTTTTTTTGAGGACTTTGACATTGACGTGTTAACCTGTTTTCAGTTATTGAATAGTCAAACATCAAAATATGAGGGCATTACCTTTGGTTGCTTCTCAAGCTATTGGCAAAACGCTCCGGGAAAACATATTTCACGTCCCGGCCCAAAGCGGTTGCCACTGCCTCCATGATTCTCTTGGATACAAATTTCCGGTCGATCACATTGTTGACCGCCACACGAGTCACTGGAGGGATAAGGCTTCTTGCGATTGAGGCCTGAGTCACGTTTCTTCGATTCTTGAATAGTTCCAGTTTGATTTCTTCAGGAGTCATCTCAGATCCTTTTTTCGACCTTGAGTTAGTTTTTTGTGTAAAGGTATAAACCAAGTTAATTTGGTAGTCAACAAATAAACTTGGTTCCAACTTAATAAATATTGGCGTGGATGATAAAATGTATAACACTTTAATAAAATTTAATTTAATAACTGTATCCGCTTTAAGTAGCGGTTCCAACTTTAGTTCCGGCTTTGAAAATGAAAGTCGGAACCAAGATATGTGTGTACCATGAGCCAAGTTAATTTGTTTATAAGGCTAAAACAGGCGCGGGAAAAGGTTGGTATTTCACAAAAAGAAATTGCCGATAGGATAGGGGTGAGCACCAACACCATCCAAAGTTGGGAAAAAGACACCTACCCAAAAGGGGATGCATTAGTTTTATTATCTGAAATTTTGGATTGCTCGACGGATTGGTTGCTAAAAGGCTTGATCCCTGGAAACCCACTAACTGAAAAAAATACAACAAGCGCGCAACATAATGATATAATCAACCAATTTAAAAATCAGGCCAAAGCAAAGTCCATAAATGAGGGAATGGTTCATCTTGAGAAGCTCAACCCGGCTGCCCTGGATAAAATAGAAGTATATGTTAGAGGCATGCTTGATGGGATACAACTCAACTCCGGGATGACCAATGCCAACGCTCTTAACCCTTCCGCGGGGGAACCGATGCTGGATGCGAATGGAATAAGGAAAATTGTGTAATATCATACCTTTCCGTGCTGGCGTATAATGGGCAAACCGTCTGCCGGATTGATCGCATAGGACGGTTGATTGAGCTGTGGGGCTGTAGGGCGGCAACAATTGATGATGTTTACTGCGAGGACTGCACAAATTTTCTCTGCAATCCACAAGACAACAGGACGTTCAATAGACTGTTGGGCCTGACCATAGAAACAAGAGGCCCCTATACCATGCCCATCAAGGTTTGCTACGATGGCGTGGAATACAGATTTTCAGTCAGGTTCCAGAAATACGGAGCAGACGTTGTCTTGATCCTTAGCGACTTCAAGAGATGACCATGAAAAAAATAACATGTTTAATGCTTTTATTCCTCGCAATCACAACGGCTTGCTATGCTGAGAGAAAAGAACTGAAGTATCCTAATGCAGTGAACCCCTTGTTTATTGACACAACACAAATCCCATCTTATGAAAAATTTGCCCAATCAATCGGTTTTGAAATCGGAGTTCAATACCGTTATGGGGACTATGTTGAAATTAATAGAACCTACCATACAGGAATAGCCGGAAACTACGAATATTTGCTTTTATCAACCGGTGGGGATGAAAATAATTTTGAGGCATGGACAAAATTCATCCAACAACCTTGCGGATGGGAGATGACTTATTATAGAAATCATGATTTAACCATCATTCATGAGACTTGTCATGACGACACACGATCTTTTTCTTATGTTCGCATATTAAAAATCTGTAAAGGCAAAAATCCAAACCTTCACCTTCAATGAGGAGAATTGCTGAATGGTGGGATTGGCGAGGCTATTGGGAAGTATCACTGGACAATTCAGAAAAGTTAAAAATTCTCATACCATTTGAAATTTATTCCCCAAATTTCTCAAACTAAAAAACACTTCGAATCACCTGATTTATTGCCTTAAATGTGCCACACAACCGACCAAATTAATTACCATTAGTGCCACATAGGTTTCACATAAGCTCCACCAAATTCAATAAATCAAATATCTCATACCATCTGCCCCCCTATATCTGGAATCTGGTACATTCCAAGGTCAAAGCTGTTCCATACAAATTATTTTTAAGCAAAAAAGGGTTTGCAGCCTACTTGCTGCAAACCCTTGATATTATTAATAAAAATTGGTGGGCCGTGTTGGAATCGAACCAACAACCTACTGATTAAGAGTCAGGTGCTCTGCCTGGTTGAGCTAACGGCCCGAAGGTCAAACGGGTTATAAAAACGAAACCGTACCTATCAGCTTTGCCGGGGGATGTCAATTTTAATTCAGGTTTTTTGTCCGTCGAATTAGCTGGTCATCCTGAGAGTGTTCATCCTAAATTGAGCGTTTCAAAAATTCGACCCTAAGAAATGGTTCATGATCACAGGGGATTCAACTCTTTTGGAAGCCAAAATTTTGAAACCCTTCGGGATTTCCGATTTCACCGCATTTGCTGTGTCAAATGCCATCCCGCATAGGCGACTATAGCGAAATGCGATTTTCCTTGCATCTGCGGCAAACTCGAAAATCGCTCAAATTAGGCTCATATTAAAATCCAGACGGCAAACAACGTCTGCGATTTTTAGCGGTATGTAATCAATAACGCTCTTTTTCTTGCCTTACTCTTTTTCGATCCTGTTTCCAGGAAGGGCCTTCATGCTTTCCCTTTTTTTTGAAGGATTTATCCTTTTCCAGGGCGTTTTCCATATTCAAAAAAAAGCTACCGGCTTGATCTGACGGCTTTTGTGCGGGCTTTTCCTTGGACTTGGCTTTTTCTCTCTCTTTGGGAATGGGTGGGCCTGTAAAGCAGTCCACCGGGATGAAGTCCGAAAGAAACAGATCACCATATTCCTGGAATGTCATTCCGTTATCCAGGCAATTCTGGACCATAACGGTTAAAATGATCGGCTCCTGGTCCATGCGCCTGCCCAAACGGAGGGCGAAATCCTTTTCTTTGGTAAGGAGGACAAACGGATGAGCCGAAGGAATCAGGCCGTTTTGAAAGACGCTGGGGTAAGCTTTTTTTCGAATCCACCCATAGAGGAGCTTCGGAGGGTTTTCGCAGGGTTTATAACCAGACAGTAAATCCCGGTTCTTGGCCCGGATGAGGCTTTCCGTGATCTCAAAAGGGGGGTCGGGATCTTTGAGGAATACTTCATGGATATGGACCAATCGTATGTGCCGCCAGCCGTCTTCTTCATTGATTGCCCGGATCAGATCCTTTGTTTTTAAAAAACCGTCGTGGTCGGGAATGAGGCCGAATTCATCGGGTCTTCGGCCAACAACATATTCAAGGAATTTGGTAAATTGATTGGCGTGGGTTTTATGGCTCATGGGAATTTCTATAGCATATTTTTATGGAGTTTCAAGAGATAAAAAATTGGGCAAGATTCCGTGAACAGTTGACCTTGAACGAGGATGAGAGAAAGATCTTGAGTGATGCCTGAGGCAAGGGCAGGGAGCATTAAAATGAGGGTTTTAAAAAACTTCAGTTCTTGTTATAAGTTGGCCATATTTTTCAGGACTGAAATTAGCCTTTAAGGAAAACGAATGATTTGCAGAATCAGGAGGATATCACGCCATGAAGCGAGACAATTCGCAGAAGCTTTTCAGAAAAGCCATCAACTTAATTCCCGGAGGGGTGAACAGCCCGGTTCGAGCTTGCAAATCCGTGGGATCCGACCCACTTTTCATCGACCACGCAGAGGGGTCTAAAATTTATGATGCGGATGGGAATGAATTCATTGACTATGTGGGTTCATGGGGTCCCATGATTTTAGGGCATGGGAATCCCGGAGTAAAAAAGGCAGTCTCAGAAGCTCTGGAAAAAGGCAGTAGTTTCGGAGCTCCCACGGAACTGGAAATCAATCTTGCGGAGATGATCCTTGATGCGGTGGAATCCATGGAGATGGTACGCATGGTGAACTCCGGAACAGAAGCCACCATGAGCGCCATCAGGCTTGCCCGAGGCGTAACCGGCAGGGATGCCATTATCAAATTTGACGGTTGCTATCATGGCCATGCGGATTCCCTGCTGGTTGCAGCCGGTTCCGGTGTGGCAACCCTTGCGATACCTGGAAGTCCCGGGGTTCCGGCGGATTTTATCCAACACACCCTGTCTTTGCCTTACAACGATTCAGCCTCATTTAAAAAAGTCATGGCTGAACAAGGCCGGCGTATTGCCTGTGTTATTGTTGAACCGGTGGCAGGAAACATGGGGATGGTGGCGCCTGTGCCCGGGTTTTTACAGACTTTGAGGGAAGAGACGGAAAAGGTCGGCAGCCTGCTGATTTTCGATGAGGTTATGACAGGATTCCGTGTGGCGTTTGGCGGGGCCCAAGCCCTCTACGGTATTGATCCGGACATCACTTGCCTGGCCAAGGTGATCGGCGGCGGGCTTCCGGTAGGGGCTTACGGGGGCAAAAAAGAGATCCTATCCCATATCGCACCCCAAGGGCCTGTTTACCAGGCAGGAACCCTTTCGGGAAATCCCCTGGCCATGGCGGCTGGTATCGCAACCCTCACCCAACTCAAGGCCCGAGGATTTTATGATATTCTGGAACAGAAATCCCTGCGTCTGGAAAACGGATTGAGGGATGCCGTGGCCAGAGCTTCCATTAAGGCTTTTATTGCCAGAGTTGGCTCCATGATCGGCTTGTTTTTTACGGACCAAACGGTGAATAATTTTGAGGACGCCAAGACCTCAAATCTGGATCATTTCACATGGTTTTACAAGAGCATGTTGGAACAGGGGATTTATCTTGCTCCTTCGCAATTTGAAACCTGGTTTGTTTCCATGGCCCATAGTGATGAGGATATTGATCAAACCGTTGAAGCAGCGTATAATGTTTTCAAAAGCATCAAGGAAGGGGTCCACCTATAACCAAAGGAGGATAAAATGTCTGTAAAAATACTCATTAAAAGAGAAGTGCCCGAATCCAAACAGAAAGGCCTGAACGAGCTTCTAAAGGAAATGAGAACTTTTTGCACTCAGCAACCCGGATACATTTCAGGCGAGACCCTGGAAAGGGCGGATCATCCCGGAGAATTCCTGGTGATCAGCACATGGCAATCCGTTGATGACTGGAGAAAATGGGTGATCAGCCAGGAGCGCCAGGAAGTGCAGGACAAGATTGACGAACTGCTCGGGGTGGAAACCCGGTACGAAATGTATACCTACCATTGATGAATTTCAATGCGTTGTTTCCTGTTTCACCTTATGGTATGGTGTTGATAAATTTTGCCTGGATTTGCCAAGAAACATTCAAAAGGGGGCGCTTTGAGAAGAATCTACGCATGGGGAAGAATTGGCTTTTTTGTCAGCGCATTATGGATTGCAAACGGCTTTTTTGCTTCCGGTTTGGGAATCAGCCCTGCATATGCGGAGGATTCAAGAAAAGGCCCTGGTCTGATTCATGCAGCAGGTTCCTCAGCCTATTGGGCGGATAAGGCGGGGCTTTGCGCTACCTACGGGAATGATAAGGCTGCAGTTGGCTATTACCAAAAAGCCATTGATCTGAACCCAAACCAAAGTGATTTATACTACTTCAAAGGCATGTGCCTTGGAGAGCTGGGGGAGTATGAAAAAGCTATGGAAGCCGTCAATAAGGCCATTTCCATGAATCCGGAAAAAGCCGGGTATCTTTATGGCCGGGGAAGATTGGGCTTAAAAGCAGGCCATAAGGAATCTGCCATGGCGGATCTTGAATCCGCGGCAAAGGCCGGGGACAGGGATGCCAAAAACCATTTGAATTCATTCATCCGATAGATCGGACAAAAGAGATATGACCCATTCCGGTTTTGAACCTGATCTCAGTGTGAATATCGGCGGCGTGATTTTCAAAAACCCGGTTTTTACGGCTTCAGGCACCTTCGGGTACGGTGCTGAATTCAGTTCTTTTCTGGATTTGAATCATCTGGGTGGCATTATTGTGAAGGGGTTGTCCCTGGAACCCTCAAAGGGAAATCCTCCTCCTAGAATCGTAGAAACATCCGGAGGGATGTTAAATGCCATTGGGCTGGAAAATGTCGGTATTGAATGCTTTGAAAAAGAGAAGCTCCCGTTCTTAAAGTCCTTGTCAACGCCCGTCATCGTGAATATCTTCGGGAAAACCATTGAAGATTATGCAAAGCTTGCCGCCCGGATTGAAACGATTCCCGGGATCGCCATGATTGAGGTGAATATCTCCTGCCCCAATGTCAGTGCAGGAGGATTGGCTTTCGGAACAGATCCTCAGATTGCCCATGATGTGGTCCGTTCGGTGAAAGAAAAAACCACAAAACCCGTCATGGTCAAGTTGAGTCCCAATGTGACGGATATTACCGTGATTGCAAAAAAAGTTGAAGAGGCAGGGGCCGATGCCCTATCCCTCATCAACACCCTCACCGGGATGGCGGTGGACCTGGAAACCCGGCGGCCGAAGCTGGCCAATATCACCGGAGGGCTTTCAGGTCCGGCCATAAAGCCCGTGGCCCTTCGCATGGTTTGGCAGGTCTGCAGGGCCGTATCCATTCCGGTTGTGGGCATCGGCGGGATCATGACGGCCACGGATGCGCTGGAATTCTTGATCACAGGGGCTAAAAGCGTTCAGGTGGGAACCGCTAATTTCATCAACCCAAGGGCTACTATGGATATTGTTGAAGGCATTACGGATTACATGAAGAAAAAGGAAATCAAAAAAATAACGGACATCATCGGCACGCTGGAAGTTTGATCATGGTGGATCAACCCGAGCACATCCGGAGATCAGGGAAAGGAGATTCGAAGATATGGGTTTTGAAGATATGAAAGCAATCATTGATTTTGCCATTGAAAAGGAAAAGGAAGCTGCTGATTTTTATGAGGGGGTCAGCAAGGAAGAGTCCATGCTGGGTGCAAGAGAGATGCTAAGGGAGTTCGCCCAGGAGGAAAGGAAGCATCAGGCCCTGCTTGAAAGGATGTTAACAAAAGGAATTTCGGAAAGCCTTTCCGACTATAAATTTCAATGGATTAAAGATATAAAGAGAAGCAATTACGTTGCGGACATGGAGTATGAGAAAGGCATGGGCTTCAACGAAATCCTTCTGGTCGCCATGAAAAGGGAAGAAAAAGCCCTGGAGCTCTATAATACCCTTCAAGTGAAAGCTGAAAACCAGGATCAAAAAGATATTTTCAAGATGCTATGCCAGGAAGAAGCAAAACACAAACTGGCCCTGGAGACCCTGTTTGATGATTATATGGCGGAGCTGGGGGATTAATCCCCCAGCATTCCCGTCGGACTGAAAAAAACACGGCCAAGTCGTTTTGCAAATCCTTGGCCGTGCTTTTTATGGTTTTTTACGATGCAATGGATGGCGGGTGCTGCTTTAAGTATTCCAGACGGTTTAAGCCATTGATATAAGCCTTTGCGCTGGCTGTGATAATATCCGCGTCTGTCCCTCTTCCCAGGGCAGTGATTCCGTTTTCCCTGAGTCGAACCGTAACCTCGCCCTGGGCATCCGTTCCCCCTGTCAGGGCGCTTACTGTAAATCTAAGGAGTTCGGAATCCGTGCCGGTCAGATCTGCAATGGCATTATAGGCCGCATCAATGGGTCCATTGCCGTATCCTGCGCCCTTGACCGGCCTCTCATTGATGGCTAAAACCACGCTGGCCATGGGCATGACCGTGGTGCCGCTGCTCACATGGAGATATTCCAGTTTAAACACATCCGTGGTTCTGAGAATTCCTTCCTGAACCAGGGCTTCCAGGTCTTCATCCATCACGTGCTTCTTTTTGTCCGCCAGATCTTTGAATTTCTTAAAAACATTGTTCAATTCCCCGGGGCTGAGATCGTACCCCATTTCCTTTAAATGGTCATGGAGGGCATGCCTGCCGGAGTGTTTTCCCAGAACCAGCTTATTGGCATTCAACCCCACGGTTTCAGGCTTCATGATTTCATAGGTCATGGGATTGACCAGAACGCCGTGCTGATGAATGCCTGCTTCATGGGCAAAGGCGTTGGCTCCCACAATGGCCTTGTTGGGTTGAACCATGATACCGGTGGTGGTGCTCACCAGGCGGCTGGTGGGGTAAAGCTGCTCTGTGACGATATGGGTGGAGTAAGGAAAATAATTGGGCCGGGTGTGAATGGCCATGACCACTTCTTCCATGGACGTATTTCCCGCGCGCTCTCCGATGCCGTTGATGGTGACTTCGGCCTGTCGTGCGCCGGCTTCAATGGCAGCCAGGGTGTTTGCCGTGGCCAGCCCAAGATCATTGTGACAGTGAACGCTGAGAATCGCTTTGTTCATGTTGGGGGTGTGCTTCATCACATATTTCACCAGCTCCGCAAACTCAAAGGGGATGGAATACCCCACCGTGTCCGGCAGATTGATGGTGTTGGCCCCTGCTGCAATGGTTGCTTCAAAAACCCTGCAGAGAAAATCACGGTCGCTTCGGGAGCCGTCTTCGGCTGAAAACTCAACATTGGCCGTCAACGTCTTTGCGTATTTCACGGACTCCACGGCTGCCGTCAAAACTTGCTCCCGGGTCATTTTCAGTTTTTCTGCCATGTGCAATTCTGAGGTGGCCAGAAAAATATGGATGCGATTGTTGGCGCTGTGCTTCACCGCATTCCAGGCCAGGTCGATATCGTTTTTGTTCGTACGGCACAAAGCGGCGACCTGAATTTTTTTTAATTTCCCGGCAATTTCAGAAACCGCTTCAAAATCCCCTTCGGAAGCTGCCGGAAAACCGGCTTCCAGAACATCCACCCCCAGTTTTTCCATTTGTCCAGCCAGCCTCATTTTTTCCGCAGTGTTCATGCTGGCACCCGGCGATTGCTCACCATCCCTCAGGGTCGTATCAAATATGATGATCTCTTCACTCATGTTTTTTCTCCACAGACAAGGGTTTTTAACTGTTTGACAGCTTAAAATGAAAACTGTCCGCCAGGGCCTGCCAGCTTGCTTCGATGATATCTTCGGATACGCCCACGGTGGTCCAGATATTGTCCAAATCTCGGCTTTCGATAAAAACCCGTACTTTTGAAGAGGTTCCCTTCTGACCGTCCATGACCCTCACCTTGAAATCCACCAGGCCCATATCACTTAAATCCGGGAAGAAATTGGACAGGGCTTTTCGAAGGGCATTGTCCAGGGCACTTACCGGACCATGGCCTTCCGCAGCAGCCATTTCCTGACGGTTTTCCACTGTGATCTTAACGATGGCGTGGGATGTGCAGGGCCGGCTTTTATCCTTTTCAACGGTTACTCTAAAAGAATCCAGTTCAAACCTGGGTTTGAAGTTTTCCGTGAATTTTTCCATCATGATTTTAAACGACCCGTCGGCCACGTCAAACTGGTAACCATCTTCTTCCATGCGCTTGATTTCAGTGACGATTTTTCGACTGTTAAAACCGTTTGCGGTTAAATCGATTCCAAGCTCTTTGGCCTTGTACTCGATATTGCTCTTTCCGGAAAGGTCGGAAATCAGCACCCGGCGTTTATTTCCCACCAGTTCCGGGTCAATGTGTTCATAGGCTGCCGGGTTTTTCATAATGGCGCTCACATGAATGCCTCCCTTGTGGGCAAAGGCGCTTTTACCCACAAAGGGCCTTGAATTCACAGGCATCATATTGGCCGTTTCGGCAACAAAGCGAGAAAGCTTTCTGATTTTCTGCAAATTTTCGCTGCTCATGCACTCCCGTTTCATTTTGATCCCCAGGATGGGGATCATGGAAGTGAGATCGGCATTGCCGCATCGTTCACCGTAACCGTTGATGGTTCCCTGGACCATGGTTGCACCGGCGTTGACGGCGATCATGGCGTTTGCCACAGCCATTCCGCAATCATTGTGGGTGTGAATGCCGATTTTGGATTTCGCCTTGCGAGGCAATCGGGATTGGTGGGTTTTCAGGGCTTTTCCCACATCCTTGACGATGGTTTCAATGTCAAAGGGTAGGGTCCCTCCGTTGGTATCACAGAGGACCAGAATCTCAGCACCACCATCGGCCGCAGCCAGAAGGGTTTTCATGGCGAAAAGGCGGTCGGCTTTATACGCATCAAAGAAATGTTCCGCATCATAAAATACTCTGCGTCCTCGCTCTTTTAAAAACTCCACCGATTCCCGGATCATGGCAAGGTTTTCCTCTTCGGAGTTTTCCATGACATCCAGAACATGAAGGTCCCAGCTTTTCCCTACGATGGTGACCACTTCCGTATCGCTTTTAATCAGGGCTTTTAAATTGCCATCCTCTTTGGCCCGGATGCCTGGTTTTCGTGTGGAACCGAAGGAAGTCATGATCGCATGATGGAAGGTTTCCGCTTTGACGAGTTCGAAAAATCGTTTGTCCCGGGGATTGGAGCCCGGCCAGCCCCCTTCGATATAATGAATACCGATATCATCCAGGCGTTTTGCAATCTTGATTTTTTCTTCCGGTGTAAAATTGATGTTCTCGCCCTGGGTTCCATCTCGAAGGGTAGTGTCGTATAAAACTACGGGTTCCATGGTTATCTCCTTGTATTCAAATAAAAAGGCCCGCCAAAAAACGGATACCGTCCACCGTCCGCCCGAAGGATTATTTAGGTTCTCTAAGCAGGGCAACGGTTCCGGTTTTTACGATTTCCTTGATGCCGATGGGTTTTAACATGTTTAAAAGGGCATTGAGTTTATCCTCGGTTCCCGTGACTTCTATGGTGTAGTGCTTAAGGCTCACGTCCACGACCTTGCATCTGAAAATGTCTGTTATGCGCAGAACTTCAGCCCGATGTTCAGGCTTTGCATTTACCTTGATCAGGGCCATTTGCCTCTCCACATAGCTGTTGCCGGCAAACTCAAAAACCTTGATGACGTTGATCAATTTGTTCAATTGTTTTTTAATCTGTTCTACAACCGTATCGTCCGCCTTGGTGACAATGGTGATTCTTGAAACACCGGGCTCTGTGGTTTCCGCAACACAAAGGCTGTCGATATTGTAACCACGACCGCTGAATAAACCCGAAATTCTGGACAGAACTCCGGGTTCATTGTCCACAAGAATTGAAAGCACATGTTTATTGTTTTCCATAGGGCCATCCCATATTAATTCAAACGGTTAATCGTTCAATGTCTGCATTCATAGCCGAGTTTCATACCAGAAGCATTTCCGTGATGGCGGCTCCGGCCGGCACCATGGGATAGACACATTCTTCTTTGTCCACCACAAAATCCATGATCACCGTTTTGGGGGAAGCAAGTCCTTCTCTTAAAACCGCTTCAACTTCCTCCGGCTTTGTTGCCCTTAATCCAAGAGCGCTGTAAGCCTCCGCAAGTTTGACAAAGTCCGGCGCATAATCCATGCAGGTAAAGGCATAACGCTTGTCGTAGAAAAGCTCCTGCCATTGCCTCACCATGCCCAGAAATCCGTTATTCAGAATCACAATTTTAACCGGAAGGCTGAATTGCAGGGCTGTGGCCATTTCCTGAATATTCATCTGGATGCTTCCATCACCCGCAATATCCACAACCAGTCTGTCCGGACATGCCACCTGGGCGCCTATGGCCGCAGGTAAGCCGAATCCCATAACGCCCAATCCTCCAGAAGTAATGAAGTTGTTGGGTCGATCGAAATGATAATACTGGGCCGCCCACATCTGGTTCTGCCCAACTTCAGTGGTGATGATGGCATTGCCTTTTGTGAGCTCGAACAACTTTTCTATTACATATTGAGGCTTGATTTTATCCGATTGCTTATAGGTAAGGGGCGTCGTGCTCTTCCATTCCTCGATCTGATCCAGCCATGGTTTTCTTTCCTTTATTATTCCGGATAAATTTTCTTTTTCCAGCAGATTGTTCAATATCGTTACGGCAGCTTTGCAATCCCCCACCACAGGAATGGAAACATGAATATTTTTGTGAATGGATGTGGGGTCGATGTCCACATGGACGATTTGCGCCTGGGAAGCAAATTTATCCGTTCTTCCCGTGACCCGGTCATCGAAGCGAACACCAATGGCAATCATCAAGTCGCAATGGGCCGTCACCATATTCGCCCTGTAAGTGCCATGCATTCCCAGCATGCCAAGCCACAATGGGTCTGAACCCGGAAATGCCCCCAACCCCATGAGGGAGCCCATAACCGGAATCCGGGCGCTGCGTGCGAATTTCGTCAGCTCCTCGGCAGCGTTGGACAGAACCACGCCGCCGCCGATGAAAATGGCCGGCCTTTCCGATTTCATCACCAGCTCGACCACTTTTTGAAGCTGCTTGGCATTGGGGTTGTAAGTCGGGTTGTAGGAACGCATTTTCGGGGTTTCCGGTTCCTTATACGTCGTGATGGCCCTGACCACATCCTTGGGTAAATCCACAAGCACCGGACCCGGACGGCCGGATCTTGCGATAAAGAAAGCTTCCTTGATGATTTTCGCCAGGTCATCCACGTGTTTCACCAGGTAATTATGCTTGGTGCAGGGTCTGGTAATGCCCACGATATCCACTTCCTGAAAGGCGTCATTGCCGATCAAGGGTGTAGGGACCTGGCCGGTAAAAATCACGACAGGTATGGAATCACAGTATGCAGAGGCAATCCCCGTCACCGTGTTGGTGGCCCCGGGCCCTGAAGTCACAAGGCAAACCCCCACCTTACCGCAGGCCCTGGCATACCCGTCTGCAGCATGGACAGCCGCCTGCTCATGCCGGACCAGAATATGTTTGATGTCCGTCTGGGCCAGTTCATCGTAGATATCAATGACCGCTCCTCCGGGATATCCGAAAATGGTGTCCACGCCCTCGTCTTTTAACACTTTCATCAGGATTTTTGCGCCGCTCAGTTTCATAATATGCCCTCTAAACGATAAAATAGATTTAATTCTGTCAAAACCCTTATTCGATAATAGCTCCCTGATCCGCAGAGGATACCATCTTGGCGTATCGGGCCATATACCCCTTTTTAATCTTCATTTCCGGCTGTACCCATTTATCAAGCCTTTTGCTGATTTCAGCTTCGTCCACTTTCAACGTGATGGTTTTAGCGGGAATATCGATTGCGATGATATCCCCTTCATTCACTGCGGCGATGGGGCCTTTTTGCATGGCTTCGGGGGACACATGCCCTATGGCAGCTCCCCGGGTGCCTCCTGAAAAGCGGCCGTCGGTAATCAATGCAACATGGGCATCCATCTCCATACCGGCGATGGCTGAGGTGGGCGTAAGCATTTCTCTCATGCCGGGTCCGCCCATGGGTCCTTCGTACCGGATGACGATGACATCACCTTTCCTTATTTTTCCAGTCATAATGGCTTGGGACGCTTTTTCTTCAGAATCAAAAACTCTTGCCGGGCCTTCATGTTTCATCATTTCTTCCACAACGGCGGATTGTTTCACCACACAACCCTTGGGGGCGAGATTTCCGAAAAGAACCGCAAGTCCTCCCTGCTCATGGTAGGGTTTGTTCATGGGGCGAATGACTTCCGGGTCCAGGACGCGGCAATTCGCAATATTTTCACCAATGGATTTTCCGGTTACGGTCAGGCAATCCATATGGATCAATCCGGCAAGGGAAAGCTCTTTCATGACTGCGGGAATACCCCCTGCCATATTCAAGTCTTCGATGTGATGGGTGCCCCCCGGACTCAATGAACATAAATGAGGCGTTTTTCGGCTGATTTCATTAATTTTATTCAAATCAATAGAAATCCCGGCTTCTTTTGCAATGGCCGGCAGGTGGAGCACAGTGTTGGTGGAGCACCCCAATGCCATATCCACCGTCAAGGCGTTGGTAAAGGCTTTTTCCGTCATGATCTTTCGAGGGGTGATGTTTTTCTCAAGCAAATCCATGACCCTCATTCCGGCCTGTTTTGCCAGACGAATCCGGGCAGACATCACCGCCGGTATGGTTCCGTTTCCCGGAAGCCCCATGCCGATCACCTCGGTGAGGCAGTTCATGGAATTGGCCGTGAACATGCCCGCGCATGATCCGCAAGTGGGGCATGCGGAATCTTCTATTGCGCCAAGCTCTTCCTCCGTCATTTTGCCTGAATGAACGGCTCCCACTGCTTCAAATACGGAGATCAGGTCGATTTTCATGTTTTTTTGTCTGTCCGGGTGCCTTCCCGCCAGCATGGGGCCCCCGCTGATTACCACCGTGGGTAAATCCAACCTTGCTGCCGCCATGAGCATTCCCGGAACGATTTTATCGCAATTGGTTACCATCACCATGGCGTCAAAAGCATGGGCTGTGGCCATGATTTCAATGGAATCGGCGATGATCTCCCGGCTTCCCAAAGAGTACTTCATGCCCGTATGGTTCATGGCTATACCGTCACAAACACCGATGGTCCCGAATTCCACAGGGGTTCCCCCGGCCATAAGGATGCCCGTTTTAACCGCTTCAGTAATTTTCCCAAGGTGGATGTGCCCGGGAATAATACTGTTGGCTGAGTTGGCTATGCCGATGAGGGGACGATTGATTTCCTCATCCGTGTAGCCCATGGATTTAAACAATGCGCGGTGCGGCGCCCTTTCAATCCCTTTTTTGGCGATGTCACTTTTCATGGCGGCGGTTCTCCCCGTTGATGGTTGAAATATTAAAATTTGTGATGGTTTTAAATAAAAAAACCGTTATCAGTTTTAGGCTGATAACGGTCTTTGATTTTAAATCCGGGTTCTTACATTTTGGCCATTATCAACCCTGTTCCTCGATGAAGGCAAGGACGCCTACGACGAGGACTATAATAATAGTGATAAGGTTTCTAAAAGCCATTGATTTATTCATCAGAAGCAGATTTCCGTAAAATTTGGTGCAATTTTTAACAACCTCGTATATTAAAGTCAAGCTTTTTATTTATTCTATTGCAAATTTATGATATGTGATCGGATGTTCAAGATTTGGCTATTTAATAATAAAATCATTGCTTGACTTTTGCGGGATAGGTATTGTACCAATTCGATTTATCATAAATTACATATTCAATAAAAACAAATAGTTAGAAGTATTCGTTATGAAATATGATACCCTAAAGAAGGATGGCAGGTTATGACGAGGATCTCATCTGAAAATCGAAAAACCAGGGAGACCACCGTGGATGTAGCTTTATCCTTGGATGGAGGGAGTGAACCCCAAATTTCAACAGGGATTCCTTTTTTTGATCATATGTTGACCCTGTTTGCCGTGCATGGATTTTTTGATCTAAAGATAGAAGCCAAAGGGGATATTGAAGTGGATTTCCATCATACGGTGGAAGATGTTGGAATCGTCCTTGGAAATGCGTTTAATGCGGCATTGGGAGATAGAAAAGGGATCAACCGGTTTGGCTTTGCCGTAACACCTATGGATGATGCGCTGGCCCAGGTCGCCCTGGATCTATCCAAAAGGCCGTTTCTTGTCTACAACCTTCCGATTCTGACCGGCTCGTCTGGAAGTTTCGGTGTGTCCCTTGCAAAAGAATTCTTCAGGGCCTTTTCCGTTTCCGCCGGAATGAATCTGCACATCCATGTGCCCTATGGTGAAAATGAACACCATGTCATAGAAGCTGTTTTTAAATCTCTGGGGCGTGCCATGGATCAGGCCTGTATCGTTGAACCCCGTGTAAAGCAAATCCGTTCTTCCAAGGGCCTTTTGTAACCCCCTCGAAAAATGAGAGCCTTATCATGAAGACATTTAAACCCCCTATCGGAATATTATATGGATCTGCTTTATGCATGATTCTCTTTTTCATGCAAGCTTGCTCCACAACCCCTGAAAGAGCTGTTTCCCGGGAACAAAATCCCCGGATAGCTACGGATACAATGCTGGTTCTGCCGTTTCAGAATATGACGGAAATATACGGTGAGGGAGAGCATGTGAAAAGCCCTTTGAGCAATCGATTTTACCTGGCCGGAAAAATTGAAGCTGACGGGGAGGATTATCTCAATGGGAAACTCAGAGACCTACTTGAAAAGCGCAAAGATTTCAGAGTCATTAGCCCTGAGGATCAAGGTGATGCATTGATAAAAGAATCGAGCGGTCATTTTGAGAACTCCGTATCGATTCAACAATTGGTTGAAATGGCAGGTAAAGCAGGGGCGGATTGTGTCCTGGTTGGCTACGTTTACAAATATTCAGATAGAGTTGGCAATACCATGTCTGTGAGTTCCGCGGCATCTGTGGCTTTTGAGTTGTTCCTCATCAGTACAAAAAATAATTCCGTGATTTGGTCTGCATGTTTTTCGGAAACCCAGAAGTCCCTGAGTGAAGATCTGACAAAGATAAATAAGGTGATTCAAAGGGGCGTTAAGTGGATTACGGTTCAAGAGATGGCCGGGGCCGCCTTGACCCAACTGATCGGTGAAATTCCGGAAAACAATGCAAACTATTAACCGGGTGAAGGTGGAAATTCTTCTGTCCGGTTTCATCCAATTCCTTATGCGGCGGAGGTAGCTTTTTCTTGGCATATCCAATTTCAGAGGAAAAGATATCAGAGATAAGGAACACGGCAAATATCGTAAATGTTGTTTCCGAAGTGGTTCAACTTCGAAAAACCGGAAAGAACTTCGTTGGTCTTTGCCCCTTTCATTCAGAAAAAACACCTTCCTTTACGGTGAATCCGGACAAGCAGATATTCCATTGTTTTGGTTGCCATGAAGGGGGAAATGTTGTTTCTTTTGTGATGAAGCACGACCGTCTTTCCTTTCCGGAAGCGTTGCGTTCCCTTGCGAAAAAACACGGCATAGACATTCCTGAGCCGCTCTTGTCAGAAAAAGAAAAAAAACAATATTCTGAAAAGGAAACCCTCTACAAAATAAACAGACTGGCCGCTGACTTTTACCACAGGACCCTTCTGAACAATGAAATGGGCAGAGCAACCAGGGACTATCTATCACAAAGAAACATAAAATCTTCCACCATAAATCAGTTCAATCTGGGATTCGCCCCCGAGGGATGGCAGGATCTCTTACGTTTTCTTCAGAAAAAGGGTAATCCTGAAGGTCTGGTGGAAAAAGCCGGCCTGATTATTCCCAAAAAAACCAATGACGGCCATTATGACAGGTTCAGAAATCGTCTCATTTTCCCTATATACACCATCGCAGGGCAGGTTGCGGCCTTCGGGGGAAGGGCGATTGATGATGGCATACCGAAATATCTTAATTCACCGGAAACCCCTTTGTTTAACAAACGGCAAATACTTTTCGGCCTGGATAAGGCGAAGAACGAATGCCGGGAAACAGACACCGTTTTTGTGGTTGAAGGGTACATGGATTGCATCATGCTCTTCCAGGAAGGGCTTACAAACACGGTGGCAACTCTTGGTACGGCTATGACCCCGGAACATATCAGAATCCTTCGTGGGTTTGCCCAAAAGGTCATCCTGGTTTATGACTCCGATGAAGCGGGCATTAAAGCCGCAAATCGCAGCATTGGTCTGTTTATGGAATATGGTGTGGATGCCCGCATCCTGGCGCTGCCTGAAGGTCATGATCCGGATTCTTTTGTTCGTGAATACGGCATGGTGCCCTTTAAACAGCTTGCCTTAGAAGCGTTCAGCATGGTGGAATTTCTTATCCAGATGGCTATAAAAAAACACGGTCTGACCGTTTCCGGAAAAATTGAGATGGTGAATGATTTGCTGGCCCCCATGGCTGCTACGGTAGATCCTGTGGCCAGGGCGCTTTATTTAAAAAAAATAGCCGAAAGGGTTGGCATTGACGAATCAGCCATTGCCGCCAAGCTAAAGGCGTTTATGAATAATCGGGAAAATATTCTCCCCGGGTTTTATGAGAAAATGCCGGAGGATCATCTATCAGATTTTTCGGGGAAATCACAGGGATCGGATTCGCCGACACACCGTCTGGAACGCCAGCTGTTATCCGTGATGCTGCAGTATCCAAAGGTAATTTCTGATATAAAGAAACATAACCTGATAAAATATTTTAATGATCCGCTTTTAAAATCCATTGGAATGATTATTATAAACTCTGCTGCTGTGTCCAGCGAACTTCTTACCGATCTTATCCAAAAAATGGAAGATGCCGAAAAAAGAAGGATTGTTACCGAATTGGCCATTCAAAACGAAGGATGGGACGAGACAAGCTGCAGAAGACTTGTGGACCGATTTATCTTGAGTATACAAGGCAAGAAAGAAATAAAAGATCTTAATGAAGAGATAAAATTCGCGGAAAAAAATAATGATACGGAACGCCTTTTATATCTGCTTGGGGAAAAGCAGAAAAATGCGGTTTTTACGGAACAGAAAAAAATGAAAATCATGCGCAGATAACAGGGCTGAAAACCAGAAACCAGTTCTTTCTGTCCTGATTGGAATGACTTTATCAATGATGTGATACCCTTAACGATTCCAGGCACATCCCGGAGGCAAATTTTTATGGCGAAAAAATCCGATAAAAAGGAAACAGATGTTAAACCAAAATCCCAGAAGAAGGCAAAGAATACGGTAAAGGAAATAAAAGCGAAACCTGTAAAAGCCGGCGAAGAAAAAGAAGAGAGTCCAAAAATTTCTTTTAAAGAATTGATAGAAAAAGGTCAGTCCCAGGGATACCTGACCTATAACGATATCAATAAATCCCTCCCCAAGGAGATGATGGGGCCGGATCAGTTAGATGACACCCTGATGGTGTTTGATGATTATGATATAGAAATTCTGGATGAAAATAAGGCTGATGCAGATGCCGGTGATAAAAAAAATGAAGAACTTAAAGTTGATGAAGCTTCTGGTTCTGACTACGGCAGCGTTACGGATCCTGTAAAAATGTACTTGAGGGAAATGGGTCTGGTGACTCTTCTCAGCCGGGAAGGTGAAGTGAGAATCGCCAAACGCATTGAAGTGGGGGAGCAGAAAATCTTAAGGGCTCTTATCGACACCACCACCGGCGTAAAGTGTATTCTCGATCTTGGGGAGCACATGAAAAACAGAGCGCTTCGTCCCAAACATGTTTTAAGAGACATTGATGAGGGCGACACCCTCGTCGATGAATCCGTACAGATAGAAAACTTCATCAATACCATTACTGCTATTCAGGAAATCCATACTGAAAATGAAATGCTGCGGGAAGGGCTTTTTGCTCGAAGACCCGAACTGGAAGAGCAAAGACGGGTCAGGAGGTCCATAGGGCGTAAAAACAATAAGATTTTCGATTTGCTTAAGGACTGGAGATTTGAAGGCGGGGTCATTGATAAGATAGAAAAAATTATTCGGGAGCAGATCGAATGGTTTGACTCCATGAACAAGATGATCTCCCTGTTTGCCGAAGCCTTGGATGTCACTTCGGCGGACCTGAAAAGAAATTTGAAGTCCAAGACCGGATTTGTGAAATGGGCCAAACCCATGTTGGACATCAGCAAGGATGATATTGCCCTTGTGTATGATGAATTAAAAGAATTCATCAATGAGGTGGAATCAAAAGAAAATCTCATCAAAGCCAAAAGCAGGGCCCTCAAGAGAATCATTTCGGACGTGGATGAGGGCCGACAGATTGCAAAGGAGGCGAAAAGCGAATTGACCAAAGCCAATTTAAGACTCGTGGTCAGTATCGCAAAAAAATACACCAACCGGGGCCTGCAATTTCTGGATCTGATCCAGGAAGGGAATATCGGCTTGATGAAGGCGGTGGACAAATTTGAATATCGCCGGGGGTATAAGTTCAGTACCTATGCTACGTGGTGGATACGACAGGCCATCACACGGGCCATTGCGGATCAGGCCAGGACCATTCGAATTCCCGTTCACATGATCGAAACCATCAACAAGCTGATCCGGACATCTCGATACCTGGTTCAGGAATTGGGACGCGAACCTTCCCCGGAGGAAATTGCCGAGAAAATGGAAATCCCTCTGGACAAGGTGCGGAAAGTTCTGAAGATTGCCAGAGAGCCTATTTCCCTTGAAACGCCCATTGGCGAGGAGGAAGATAGCCATCTCGGGGATTTTATCGAGGATAAAAAGTTTGTTTTACCGTCTGATGCCGCCGTGAACCTTAACCTGGCGGAACAGACCCGGAAAGTCCTTGCCACCCTGACACCCAGGGAGGAAAAAGTGCTGAGGATGCGTTTCGGTATCGGTGAAAAAGCAGACCACACCCTTGAGGAAGTGGGGCAGGACTTCACGGTGACCCGGGAACGGATCAGGCAGATCGAGGCAAAGGCCCTTCGAAAACTGCGGCATCCCACGCGAAGCCGAAAATTAAAGAGCTTTATTGAAACCTAGGGCTTGACAAAAAATGTTCCTGAAGCTAATAAAACCTTACGCCAAACAAGGATGGAGGGCCTATAGCTCAATTGGCAGAGCCTCCGGCTCATAACCGGGCGGTTCCTGGTTCGATTCCAGGTGGGCCCACTCCCGAAATTCTTTGCCAACCATAAGGGGCATAAGGAAATGATCAAATGAAATTAAGGCCTGAAAAGTTTACTTTATGACGCATTGACAAAGCGTGGTTACCAACAGTAACCACGCTTTTTTTATGATGGAAAAGGGTTTTAAACTTGGAGGATTATAAGGCAAAGCCGTGAAAGCCACAGTGAAAGATGTCATCAGAGCCATGGACGTTCTTGCGCCGTTATCCCTTTCAAAAGACTGGGACAATTCAGGCCTTCAGGTCGGTCATCCGGATTGGCCGGTTGGAAAAATACTGGTGGCTCTGGACCCTGTTCTTGAGGTGGTTGAATTTGCCTGTGAGAATCATGTGGATATGCTGGTGACTCACCATCCGCTGTTTTTCACACCCCTGCGATCCATCCGCACCGATACCCCTGAAGGAAAAATGATCCAGGCAGCGCTCTCCCATCCACTTGCCGTATTTTCAGCCCACACCAACCTTGACATGGCGCAAAACGGGGTCAATGATATTCTGGCCCAAAAAATTGGATTAAAAGAAATCGCTCCTTTATTCCCAAAGGAACAAGCTGTATTCGACGGCAATTCGAAAGGCCGGTATTCTTTTGGTCGAATCGGGTTTTTGGGTGAAGAAATAAACCTTTCCGGGTTTGCTGAAATAGTAAAACAGAGGTTGAGTCTTGAAAGCATAAGGGTAGCCGGAAACCCGAGATTGAAAGTCACCAAGGCCGCCACCTGCTGCGGCAGTGGTTCAGGCATGATGGAATTGTTTTTTTCCTCGGGCGCCCAGGTTTTCATCAGCGGTGACCTTAAATACCATGATGCAAGGGATGCCGAGGCCATGGGGCTGGGTTTGATGGACATTGGTCACTTTGCGTCGGAACACATAATGATTGATGCCTTGGTGAGCTCGTTGAGTGAGCAACTGGATGGGCAGGGTTTTGAGGTTGAGGTTTTTGCTTGTGATGTTGAAAAGGAGCCGTTTCGTGTATGTTAATCAGCGCAGACGGAAGAATTCCCATAAAACAAAAATTCGGAACTGAAAATGGCAAACATACTAAAACAGCAAATTGATAAGCTGGCGAATCTCCAAAAAATCGAGATGGAATGTATTAAAATCGGGAAACTGGTTAAGGACGTTCCGGAAAAGGTGGCGGAGCTTGAAAACAGCCTGAAAATATTTGAACAGGAGATGGATAATATACAGAAACAGGCAGATGAAATCAAGAAAGAGTACCGTAAGAATGAGTTGGATGTGAAGGAGAACCTTGAAAAGGTCAAAAAGAGTAAAGGAAGGTTGGGAGAGGTTAAAAACAACAAGGAATACCAATCCATTTTAAAAGAAATAGACGAATTTACCAAAAAGAATGAAGCGATTGAAGAAAAAATGCTTGGATGCCTTGAATCGGCGGACCAAACAGAAGCAATTATGAAGGCCAAGAAGATAGAGTTCGAATCCGCTAAAGTTCAGGTTGAAATGGATAAAAAAGAAATTCTGGCAGACAATGCAATAAGTTTAAAAAGGCTTGAAGAATTGGAAGAAGAAAAAGCGGATCTATTGAAAGGTATTCAAGCCGACATGATGGATCGATATGAACGGGTGAAAAACGTGGTGGGAAAACTTCCCATGGCTCGTGCGAAAAATTCCATCTGTCTGGGATGCAACATGAACATGCCTCCCCAGAGGTATAATGAGCTTTTGAAATGTGAAGAAATCATTTTATGTCCCCATTGCCACAGGATTCTACACTGGGTCAATGAGAACGAACGGTCGGAGTAAACCAAACGATCGCTGGGCCGGGAAATCGGCCTGGAGGAAAGTCCGAACACCATAGGGCAGGGTGCTCCATAACGTGGAGTCGCGGTGACGCGAAGGAAAGTGCAACAGAAAGGATACCGCCCCGCGCAAGCAGGGTAAGGGTGAAATGGTGCGGTAAGAGCGCACCAGCTCCCCGGGTGACCGGGGAGCTCGGCAAACCCCACCCGGTGCAAGACCAAATAGGGAAACGCTTGAGGGCTGCCCGCCCGAGTTTCCGGGTAGGTCGCTTGAAGTGATGAGCAATCATCATTCCAGAGGAATGATCGTTGCCTGGTTTTAGGGCAACCTGAATCAGGAACAGAATTCGGCTTACGGGTTACTCCGGCCGTTATCTTTATTTAATACCCCTATGCAATAGGGCCGCTTAAGGTTTAAATCATGACTTTCAATGCCGATGAAGCTGGTTTCTGCGAAATTTCTTTCAAGCAGAAAATTGATATTTTTTCAAACGATTATCTGAAATGCTGCCTGTTTCTCATGAATAACAGCAATGGCAGTAATTTTTTCACCAAAAAAATGTATTCCAGAATGAATGCCTCTTCCCAGCTATTGGAAGATTTTTTGGATTACCACGGGGCAAAAAACAACAAAGCCTGGTATCTGTATCGAGAGCTTGCTGCAACAGTGAGGCATTTATGCCTTGCCTGCTATTCCCAGAAACATATATCCAATCGGTTGTCTTTTTATGACCTTGCCGATATCGATGCGTTTCAGAAGGAAGGCCAGAAAACCCTCCTTTTTCTAACCAGCAGCCTTAAAGCCATTGCTCCTGTCATTGTGGAGGAGGCCAGAGTGTTGGGCGTCTCCATTCCCCCATGCGGGTATGATCATGAGGAATTTCCGGGGATCACTACCAGCGAGATTCTGGATTATGACATTGACGATGAAAATTATCATCAGCAGAAGAGAAATATCGTCAAGATCGCCAGTGAGTTTTTGAACATTGCTGATACTTTTGACCAGTACAGTTTCCTTGAGCCCTATGGTTTTGAGGAGATCTTAAAAATCGTTCCGGAAAAAGTCAATGAGGTTGAGATCAGGCGCTTTGAAATGGTGGTTCACAACCTCCAGTCCTCCTTTGACACCTATGTGATTCACGGGGGATATCGGTTCGGGAACCGCAAATTGAAGCAGCTTCGGGGTTACTTTTCCTGCGTTTTCCATCTGCTTCAAATAATGGGAAGACTTCTACATTTCTATGAAAGGCATTTGCTGAATGCGGGATATAAAAATACCTATAAAAAGGTTCAGCAGCAGTTGGCCGAATTGATAAACCCGGAAATGCTTCTGGACCGAACCATCAACTACGGATTTTACTATGTATGCTATTATCTCTCTTCCGGGAGGGATTTGGCCCGTGAAATTCTCAATGAAAACATCGAACGTTCCTCCATCAAAGTCGGGATTCCCGTAAAACTCGGGTTTCACAGCCGGCCCAGTCTTTTGGTGGCCAAAATCGTCCAGCACTACGGTGGCCAGGTTGAACTTTGCGTGGGGGATGCCCGGTTTGATGCCAGCAGTGTCTTGGATATTCAATGGGCTGGCGGAAAGATCAGCAAGGAAGGGCAGAAGGAAGTATTTTTTGAAGGGGATTCCAGAGCTCTGGCCGATATCAAGATTCTGGCCGGTGTGAATTACGGCGAAGATACCATGGGGAAAGGAGTTCCCCTGCCCAAGGAATTGGGGTATTTGAAATAGTAATGAGTGAAGAGTGACGGATGATGCGTGAATGGTCTGGAGCGGGATAATCCTATGAAGATTGCCATCATCGTGGCTGGCGGAGCCGGTCTGAGAATGAAAACTCCCCTGCGCAAGCAATACCTTCTTCTGAACGGCGTTCCCATTCTGGCCATGACCCTACAGGCCTTTGCCGAGTCCGGGCTTTTTTCCCGCATCCATGTGGTGGTTCCTTCCGAAGACATTGAATTCTGCAAAACAAAGATTTTGCCCCTTTCTATTTCCGGTCATGAGGAAAAGAAAATTCCTGTTCAATTTGTTTCCGGAGGAAAAAATCGCCAGGATTCGGTTTGCAACGGAATTATGTCCATAGAAAACCGGGATTCCTTGGTGGTGGTCCATGACGGAGTCAGACCTTTCATCACTCAAAGCAAAATATCAGACTGCATCAAAGCCGCTGAGAAACACGGGGCAGCTTGTCTGGGCCTGCCGATTCAGGATACCCTTAAAAAGGTGGACTCAAACGGATGTATTCTTGAAACCCTGGAGAGACACAGCACCTGGTACACCCAGACCCCCCAGACCTTTACATATTCCCTCTTGCGAAAGGCCCATGAAAAAGCAAGAAAGGAGGGGTTTTTAGGAACCGATGACGCCTGCCTTGTGGAAAGGATGGGGGTTCGGGTCATCATGGTGGAGGGAGATAAATTGAATATTAAAATCACCACCCGGGAGGATATGATTCTGGCCGAAATGATTTCAGCAAATTTAGGTGGATCGAATTTGTTGAAAAATCTCCTGTCAAGGCAGGAGAAGAGCTGACTTTTCCGTTTTGGAAATTCCCTTGGCGATCACCAGTTCTTTTCCAGCAGCCATGCCGTCATTCACCACATCCATATCCTGAAATCTGCCTTGTCTGGATATCCGTCTTGTATGGGGATATTTGTAAGCCATATGAGCCTTAAGCAGGGGGTCTTCCATCCGGATGATTTCCCCCGCAGGAATTTTATTTTCGCGGATTCGAGGCTTGTTGGGCTCTTCAAGCCTTGACCTGAACCCTTTGAGAATGCCTTGGGAGAAATCCACTTTTTTTCCGGCATCCAGTTTTTTCCCCTTGCTGTAGGTTTCCCACCGGGAGGCAATAAACCGCTTTACGTAATCATAAACATAGGAAGCTGTTTGGATGTTGGGCAGAGTACCTGTAATTTCAAGGACCCGGCCCATTTTGTTTTTTCCCAGAACAAAAGCCGACACCCAAATGCATTCCACAAAATAAAAATGCTGAAGAAGAAGGGCCAGCCGGTAATCATCCCGGCCATGACGCAATGCGGGTTTTCCAAGGAAAATGCTCAAAAAATCTCTATCTTCATTGAGCTCAATCAAATCAATATTGTATTTTTTAATCAACTGATGGGCTTTCACCATGGCGGCCCGGGCCTCATTCAGGTTTTGGCTTGTGGCAAGGGCCATGAGCTTTTTGATTCTCCTGAGCTGGGCGTTTGAAGATGGTTCCAAAGAATTGCCCACGATATCATCCAGGGTTTTAAAATTCCCGGATGCTTTAGGGTTGGCCCTCAAAAGATAACAGGCTTTTTGAAAACACGGCCCATGGGGGGGCTCATGGCGAGGGTTCAGTACCTGATCCGCAAGCTGATGGGCCATTTCATGGAAAAGAACCTCCAGAACAGCATCCCAGGAATGATCCATAACAAGATGCCTGCTTAAACAGATTTCTTCCTTGTCCACATTCCAGGTTCCCAGCCTGGAATGCATCTCCCGGATGGAAAACAGCGGGAGCCTCATTTTATTCCGAATCGCATGGTTTAAAAACAAAACAGCATTTTTCCATTCACAGGCAAGGCCGTGAAGAATTCTTTGTTCAAGCATTTGTTCCAGGGACGTCCCATTTTCCGCTTTCATGGCATGGCTGTTTATCAGGAAAATCTATATTGAAAAAGAAAATAATGAACTGAACAGATATGGGCAAGCGCCATAATTAATGGGATTTGAGGCTTGTGTCTTTGAAGAAAATCATTTAATTTATAGGTGATTTCAGCTTTCTTTCCATGGGAAGGGAATGGCCTTTTGCTGAAATGAAGGAAAGGGATACATCAAATGGTTGAAAAAGCAGATAAAACAAAACTCCTTATCCTGGTGGCGGGAGCCAAAGGGGCCATCGGTACAACCCTGGCTGCGGCTGTTTCGACAATAAAGTTTGATCCGGAAAAAATATTTCGGAGCCTTACCACGGAAAGCGAAGCCCTTCGGCCTTTTATGGCAAGGGATTTTGGAATGGCCGGATGGGACAAGTCCGAGAAAACCCTGACCCAAGCCCTTGCCAAGCATGGGGTTCTACCTGAATCCGCCTGGCAAACCCTATCCAATGAACTGGAAAGCATCCTGATTGAAAAATCGCCAAGGGAAGATCTTCCGGTTCAGAAACAGGTTGAGAAAATCATGAGGGACATTAAAGCCTTCAGGGGCCATGATCCGAATGCAATGCCTGTTTTGGTGAATCTTCTTCCTGCTTGTGCACAAACCAATCTTGACGCAGTAAATTCCTTAGAGCAGCTCTACGCCTTGAAGCCTGAACAGGTTTCTCCTGATCTGGTTTATGTGCTCGGTGCAGTTCTTTCAGGGGTTCCTGTGGTCAATTTTACGCCCAATATGGTTGAAGTCCCTGTGGTGATTCAAGCGGCCTTTAAGCAAAAAACTCCCATTTCAGGCCGGGATGGTAAAACCGGTCAGACCTACCTGAAAATGGTCCTGGCCTCGGCGTTGAAAGCGAGAAAACTCCAAGTCAATGGATGGTACAGCCTGAATATTCTGGGCAATGCCGATGGAAGGAACCTCATGAACCCTGAGAATGCCGCGGGAAAGCTGGTGAACAAAACCGACCTGCTGGATGAGATTCTGGGTTATTCTGTGGGGGCCCAGTATGACGGCCCATCCCATAAGGTCCACATTGACTACTACCCCCCGCGGGGAGATGCAAAGGAGGCCTGGGATGTGATTGATTTTGAAGGCTTCATGGGGATGACCATGACCCTTCGGATGAATCTTCAGGGCAGGGACTCCATTCTGGCGGCTCCGCTGGTTCTGGACCTTTGTCGCTGGATGGCGGCTCTGAAGCAGATCGGGCGAAGGGGTTTGGTTCCGGAGTTGGCCTTTTATTATAAGAAAGCCGTGGGGGCAAACCACTTGTTTACCTTCCAGGATCAGATTCTTGCTCTGGAAAATTTGGAAAAAGAAATTTGTGGTACGAACCTGAAATAAGGATGGGATATGACGCTCGGTTACAGCACCAATGCATTTGTTCATTTTTCTTTGGAAGAATCCGTTAATAAAATTGCAGGTCTGGGGTTTAAAGGCATTGAAATCATGTGCGACCAGCCCCACCTTTATCCTCCGGAATATGGTGTTGAGGATTTAAAGAGTCTTTCGTCTTTGTTGAAAATAAAGGGATTGCATGTGACCAACCTGAATTCCTTTACCCTGTTTGCGGTTGGGGACACCTACCTGCCTTCCTGGATTGAAACGGAAAAGAGTCGAAGAGACATTCGAATACGGCATACCCTGGAATGCCTTCATGTTGCATCCTTCCTGGATTGCGCTAACATATCCGTTCCTCCCGGAGGCCCCCTGGAGCCGGGGATGTCTGCTTCAAAGGCCATGGCTCTCTTTTATAAGGGCCTGGAGGAGGTGATTCCGGTTGCAGAACAATTGGGGGTGAAGATCCTCGTGGAGCCGGAACCGGACCTTTTGCTTGAAAGAACGGGTGAGTTCAAGAATTTCATCAAGGACATTCGTAGCCCAAATGTAGGGATCAATTTCGACATCGGGCATTTTTTCTGTGCCGGGGAGGATCCCGCAAGGTCTTTTGAAATTCTGAGGGAATGGGTGGGGCATGTACACATCGAGGACATCGGCAAAAGCCGGCTCCACCAGCACCTGGTCCCGGGAGATGGGGCCATTGACCTTGGTGAAACCCTGGAAACCATGGCTTCCCTGGAGTACAACGGACATATCAGCCTGGAACTTTATCCGTATATCAATGGCCCTGAAAAAGCCGGGCAGAAAAGTCTTGAGTACCTGATCCCCCTGTTTCAGAAATCGGGGTTGGCATTATGACCCTCATGCGTCTTCAAAAATTTTTATCGACTGCAGGGTTCTGCTCCCGGCGGAAAGGTGAAACCCTGATTGTTTCAGGAAAAGTTTCAGTGAATGGAATCGTTATTACCGAACTCGGTACAAAAGTGGATACGGAAAAAGACAGAGTCCATGTGGATGGGGTGGAGGTTGCAGTCAAAGAAAACTTAATTTATATCGCCCTGAACAAACCCAGGGGGGTGGTGACCAGTTGCAGTCAAGAGAACGATAAAATCGTCATGGATCTAATTGATATTCCTCAGAGGGTCTACCCCGTGGGAAGGCTGGACAAGGATTCCACAGGTCTGCTTCTACTCACCAATGACGGCAGGCTTCATCATCGGCTGTCCCACCCCTCTTTTGATCATGAAAAAGAGTACGAGGTTGAAGTCAAGGACCCCATATCGGACAAGGCCCTGGAAAAAATGGCCAAAGGTATGCCGATTATGGGCGCCAAAACCCGCCCGGCCGAAGTGTTTCGAAAATCTTCCCGCAAATTTCGCATGGTGCTAAAGGAAGGGAAAAACAGGCAGATTCGCCGAATGGTGGAGCATGTGGGTAATGAAGTGATCCTTCTGAAAAGGCTACGCATATCCGGTGTTACCCTGGGGAGGCTGAAGGAAGGGCAATGGCGGTATCTGAGCGGGGATGAACAGCACGAACTTTTGTCCAAAGTCCTCTTAACCAATACCTGAGGATATTTAATTCAACATCATGAATTAATAAGCTCTTTTAAAGATAGCGGAAGGGTATCACGCTTCTTTTTCAAATCCACCAGGATATTATTTCTTGTGATGTCTTCCAGAGAAAGGTCCTTTAACTTCAGAAGGTTCCTGTATTCATCGAAGTACAGCAGGGGTAGATCCTGATCTGGAACTCCTTTCAATTTATCGTAGCAAATCCTGGATATGTACAGAATGGCCACTGATTGAAGAACGTCCTCCGGAATTTCAGAGGGTTCTGAGAATTCCGGGAAATTCTGATATTTCACTGTTTTGGATATGATGGCTGGGAAATTCCATCCGTCCAGGAGAAATGCACCCAGGCTTGGTCTGTCCAGAGCGTCGATGAACACCATGAGATTGGGATTTCGCTGTTTCAGGAGGGAAACTACGCTTTCCCCGAGGTTGTGAAGCAGGCCGATGGTGGAAATCTGAACGGGAACGCCGACTTTTGCCGTCATGGACAGTGAAAAGGAAATATAGGACAGGGCCAGGGCCTGGGCGTGAATTTCTCTGAAATCAGCGGTGTCCGGCATGGTGCGGCGGATTCCCTCGGATACCACCAACTGGTAAAGGGATTGAAACCCCAGCAACAAAACAGCGCTGTTCATATCCGAGACCTTCTGTTCAAGGCCGTAATAAGAGGAGTTTACAGATTTCAAAACATCCGCCACCAGGGCCGGGTCCTGTTTGATCAAGTCCACGACTTCCTTGGATGAAACGTTTTCATCCAGGAGTCTGGAAGAAAGGGTGTGGGTGTAAGCAGGAAGCTTGGGGATTTTTTTGATGATGTTTAAAATAAGATCGGATTCGCTGTAATTAAAAACTCCTGCGGTTTTTGCAGAATAAAGAGACTTCGCAAGGGAAGATACCTTATTTTCGAAAACCCTGCTTTTTGTTTTCAACCTTATCATTTCCGCAGCGTTATTTCGAATGATCTTTTCATAAATGAAGGCTCTGATCGGATCTTCCAGAATCGCCATGGCGGTTTTGGAAAGGATCATGATCACCGAAGGCTCCATGGCCTTTGCGGATTCTGTATAGGTGGACTCATGGAAAAAATCGTTCAGCCCTGCCACCGAACCCGCGTGAACCCGGGATGGGGTCCCTTTGGATTCGTCCATCATTTCAAGCCGGCCTTCCATGATGATATAAAGATTATCTGGCTTGTCCCCTTTTTGAAATAGGAATTCTTCGCGGTTTATTTTTTTAATGATGGCTGTGGAATATAGCTGATTGATCTGCTTTTCGGAAAGCCCGGAGAAAAGGGCGGGGAGCTTTTTGGAGGGAAGGTGGACCGATGTGGATTCGATTGGTTCGTTTTTCTTTTCCTCAATATCATTAACTATCTTATCTTTGTGCTTTTTACGACCGAATCCTATCATTTTTGAAGACCCTTTCCAATTATTTCTCGATATTAAAAGACGTTCATGTTAATAGGAAACTACGATCCAAAGGGATCAAATATGGGCGGTGGATGATTAAAGAAATCCATGAAATTGCCGATTCCCTCTATTTCCACATTATTTACTATAACTCAGAATAATTTTCCACATCTAATAACTTTAATTCGTTTGCGCAAGATAACATGGAAAAGGAGAGCACAGGATGGTCACGTTTGAGTCTCTGAAAAAAGGAAAGGACAAAATCGGCGTTGTGGGTTTGGGGTATGTGGGGCTTCCCCTTGCGGTATATATGTCAAAAGAGTTCAAGGTGGTGGGCTACGACATGAATAAAAAGCGAATCCACGAACTAAAAGCAGGCATAGACAAAACCCGGGAGGTCACTCCCGAAGAACTTAAAGCCGCTTCCATGGAATACACGGATGATCCCCAAATGCTTGCCTCGTGCAGGCTGATTATCGTTGCCGTTCCCACGCCCATTGATGAATTCAGAAACCCTGATTTCAGGCCCTTGATCGGTGCTTCCCAAGCCGTTGGGAAAGCCATGAAAAAGGGAACTTGTGTGACCTTTGAATCCACGGTCTACCCCGGCGCCACCGAAGAAGTCTGCGTTCCGTTTCTGGAAGCAGCATCGGGGTTGAAAATGGGCAAGGATTTCAGTATTGGCTATTCTCCCGAAAGAATTAATCCAGGGGACAAGGAACATACCTTCACCAATATCACCAAAATTGTTTCAGGGTCCGACGAAAAAACCCTTGAACTGCTCAAAGCCGTTTATGGGAAAGTGGTGAAAAAAGGCATTCATCCGGCTTCCTCCATCAAAGTAGCCGAAGCGGCCAAGGTGATTGAAAACACCCAGCGGGATCTGAACATCGCTCTGATGAACGAGCTGGCCATGATTTTCGATAAAATGGGAATCGATACCCTGGAAGTGTTAAAGGCTGCGGGTACCAAGTGGAACTTTCTTCCTTTTACGCCGGGTCTTGTGGGCGGCCACTGCATCGGTGTGGACCCCTATTACCTCACCTTCAAGGCCGAGGCCATGAACTATCATCCGGAAATGATTCTTGCGGGCAGAAGGATCAACGATAATATGGGAAAGTATGTGGCCGAGAGGGCGGTGAAAATGCTTATCCATGCCGGGAAGAAGGTCATGGGATCAAAAATAGGCGTTTTAGGCCTCACTTTTAAAGAAGACGTTCCGGACCTTCGGAACACCAGGGTTGTGGACATCATCAACGAGTTAAAGGATTACGGCGTTGAAGTCATCGTGCATGATCCCATGGCGGACAATGAAGAAGCCAAGAAGTACTACGGTATTGAGCTCACGCCCATGGAAAAGCTAAAAGGTCTGGATGCCTTGATCATCGCGGTAATTCATAAAGATTATAAAGAAAAGGGTTTTTCTTCCATTGCAAAATGTTGTAAGGGACCCAAACCCATTGTCCTAGATATCAAAGGCGGCTTCGAGTTGACTGACAAAGAAAAAGAAAAAATGAATTATTGGAGGCTTTAATACCCTTTTCAAGGAGGAACTTTCATGGAGAACCAACGCCCCTGGACGAGACATTATGATTACAACGTCCCCCTTTCCATCCGTTACCCCCGCTGGACGACGTTGGATCTTATTCAGCTCTCGGCCAATAAAAATCCCGATCTGACCGCTACCCATTTTTTAGGCGCTGAAATGACCTTCTGGGAATTGCGCATCAGGATTCTCAAAATGGCTAACGCATTAACTGAATTGGGTGTCAAAAAAGGAGACCGTGTGGGCGTTCATCTTCCCACCAGCCCCCAGCATATCATTTCTTTTTTTTCTGTGACCAGCCTGGGAGCCATTGTGGTGAACCTCAACCCCATGTATACGGTGGAAGAACTCAAGTCCCTGGCCCGGGATACGGGAATGACCTCTCTCATCACCTCAGAAAGCACTCTGGAGAATGTGCGAAAACTTTGTCGTGAGGTTGATCTTGCCAGGGTCATTGTCACCTGTGTAACGGATTTTGCCTCCGGTATGGAGGTGTCTTCAGCCAAAAGTCTGGATTTGGAAAAAGGGTGGCATCATTTTTCCACCCTCATGGATCAGTGCACCAACACCAAGCTCCCCAGGGTCGAGCTTTCATTCAACGACCCTGCGGTGATTCAGTTCACCGGGGGAACCACCGGAATCCCCAAGGGTGCTGTCCTGAATCATTCCAATATTGTGGCCGCCACCTTTCAATGCGCCCTATGGGGCAATGCCACCATTCGGGACATACCCATTCCCAGGCGGTCCGTGCTCGGGGTCCTTCCGTTTTTTCATGTGTACGGCATGATTGTGGTGATGTGCAGCTCCATTTTCAATTGCGCAACACAGATTCTGGTTCCCAAGTTTGACCTGGAGGAAATGATGGAATTTTTGAGAAACTTTAAGGAAATTTCCTTTTTTCCATCGGTTCCCACCATGATCAATGCCATTATCAGTCACCCCAAGGCCGAAGCCCTGGAGTTGGGGAAAAAATTCGGAGTTTTGAATTCCGGGGCTGCGCCCATTGCAAGAGAAGTCATAGAAAAAATAAAAGATGCAGGTATTTTCTTTTCCGAAGGCTGGGGCATGTCTGAAACCACGGCTCTGGGTATATCCAATCCTCAGCTGGGTCTTAAAAAAGCCGGTAGTATAGGAGTCCCTTTTCCGGATACAGATATTCGTCTAGTGGATGTGGAGGACGGTATTCATGAGGTTAAAAAAGGCGATCCCGGGGAAATCTTGATCAGAAGTCCCTTGCTCATGAAAGGTTATTGGAACAGGCCGGAAGAAACCGCCCTGGAATTAAAAGACGGGTGGCTTCATACCGGGGATGTGGCCGTGCAGGATGAGGATGATTATTTTTTTATCGTGGATCGGAAAAAAGACCTGATCATCGCCGGAGGTTATAATATCTATCCCAGGGAGGTGGATGAAGTCTTGTATCAGCATCCCAAGATCGCCGATGCAGTGACCGTTGGGATTCCGGATGCCTATCGGGGAGAAACCATCAAATCGTATATCGTGTTAAAGCCCGGCGAAAGCCTTGATGCCGAGGATATTGTTAAATTCAGCCGGGAAAAGCTGGCCGCCTATAAAGTTCCAAGGGTCATCGAATTCAGGGAAACCCTTCCCAAATCTGCGGTGGGTAAAATTCTGAGAAAAGAGCTTCGCCGGGAAGAAGAACAGAAATTGAAGAACCAGTAATCAGGGTTTACTACTGGTTCTTCAGTCTATGAATTCAGCAATTGCGCTGTTGTTCTTCTTTTTACACCTTGCTTCGAACATGAATATCCCTTTGGGGGAAAGGAATTTCAATGCCCTTTTTCTTGAATTCTTCGAAGATGGCGAAGTAAAGTTCGCTTTTGACTTGTTGGTGAGCCACTTTTCGAACATCAATGGATATCCAGAGGATAAAATTAATGGAGTTGTCCGCATATTCGATGAAGCGAACTGCGGGCGGCGTTTTTTTTGATACCAGGGGTTCTTTTTTAGCCGCCCCAAGCAATATCCGCTCAATTTCCCTTGGATCTGAGTTGTAGGAAACCCCCACGGGCAAATCAATCCGAATGAACGGCGAGGAAAGCGTGTAATTCACGAGGGTGGAAGAAATCAACTCGGAATTTGGGATCAGATATTCAATGTCAGCTCGTGAGTTGACCTTGGTATAGGTCAGGTGAACGTCGGTGACCACTCCCATTGTATTGCTGACCTCGATCCAATCGCCTTTTCTGATTTTCCCACCGAATATGATGATAAAACCGCTCACAATGTTGGCTGCAAGGTTTTGCAGCCCGAAACCGATTCCAATTCCGGCGGCCCCTGCAAAAACCATCAGAAACCTTAAATCAATGCCGACAAAATTCAGGGAAATCAGGACCCCGATGCCGATGGACAGGTATTTAAACAGGGTGTTCAGGGCATACGCCAGGCCCGAATCAATACCCAGGAATGGAAATATCTTATAATCAAAATAGGTTTGAAGAAGACGGGAGGCATAGATAAAGGCCAGAAGAATGAGCGTTGCCTTGATCAGGATCCACAGGGTTACGGTATTGTCTCCCAGCTTAAAAATGGGAAAAGACATAATGCGCTCAATGGGGTCAAGAAGTCCCAGCAAACTCAGGATGATCAATCCGGAAGCCACAATCGCCATGTATTTTATAAGGGATTTGGTGGCGCCGACCAACATTTTTGCCGTTTCATCATCAGGGTTTGTTTTTCCCGCCCAAAGGTCAACTTGTTTTCTAACACCATAATAGAGAAGCAGAAGTCCCCAAAACGCAGCAATAGTGAACCATATTTTTGAAAGCACCATCACCCCCAGGTTGTGATAACCAAGACACCAGAGCAGGGCAACAGCCATGGAAATTATCATAAGGGGGTGGTAGGTCTTTTTCAGAAGGCTCAGAAACCGGGTGTAAATCGAAAACGGAACCACCGGAAGCAGAGACAGGATGGCTTCCTTTTTCATGAAAAATAAAAAACAGACCACGGCAATGGATACGGCGATGGCGAATTTTATTAGAGCAAGAATCTCCGTGCGCACTTTAAATACTTCAACAACCCAGAAGACGGCGATTCCGGAAAAAATATAAAAAACCAGGAGCCTGGCGTAAAGGAACAGTGTTTTCCCGTGTTGGTTTGTTTCTTTGATCAAATGACCTGTGAAGATCTCCTTCAGAAAGGCCAAGATCAGGGAACCAATGGCCCAGAGTTTCAGCATACGGCCAACAAGTTGAAACCAGGATGCCTCATATTGAATGATTTTGCTGATCAATGAAAACAGGGACAATAGGACAATGGGAATGAGGGCTGAGACAAGAATGTTCAAACAGGCGATATACAAAGCCTTGAATCTTTCAGGGATATGCTTGCCGAAGGGTTCGAGCTTGTGCATGGCCCAGTCCAGCATTCGTGATCTTCCGATAATGCTGTAAAGCAATGCGGAAAAAAACAGCAGAATCAGGGCTGAACCCAGAAAACCCAAAAGCCTGCTGCTTTCGATGGTTTTTTTTGTCAAGCCGGGCAACTCTTTGGGCAGGGTCAGAGCTGAGGTGTAGAGATATTTTATGCTACCGAAATCCCAACCCAGCCTATCCCGATGAAACAGGGATTTGGTCTGTTCCCTTAGATCACTTTTGATTTTTCCCGCCTCTCGTTTTACAACTCCGCCCATGTCCTGTGCAGCAGTAATGCGGGGAGCCTCTTCGGCTTTTTCGGATTCCAGGGCTCCTGCGGAAAAAGTCGTTAAAATGCCGATAAGAAGGGCGATTAAGAAAATCGCCTTAAAATTAATGGCTTTGCCATACCGATGGATGGACATTTGCTGGCTCCTCATTCGATTCTTCGGGTTGTTAAATACAATGTTCAACGGATCTGGATTGCCAATTATGGCAATCATCATTTTGTTCATAACCTTGTTGGATGTCATAGTTTTTTAATTTAAAATCCGAGTTATTGGAGGCTGTAAATAAAATAAACAGATTATTTACAATTTGTAAAAAAATTGATACGATATAGCCAAAAATACCGAGTTGACAGATTTCCTTCCGGTTTGATTCAAGATAAATATTTGAAATATTCAGGTTTCCATGTAAATGATTTTTATTTTGCTTTACCCCGGGGGTTCAAAATGCACCCGGAAAAATACCTTGATTCTCCTTGAATTCAAACGTTTCATCAAGCTTTATACGAAATGCTGACATTTTTCAAAGATTCCGAATTTGCCATCCTGAGCATTCTTTCCCTTGTCTATATTCGATTTGGGAAAAAATATAAATTCAAATTGTTTCAGATCCATTGATAAATATTATTTTTTCATCGTCAACGAAGCCCTAAATGAAATCAACAAGGAGGAAACCATGGGAAAAAATTCACCGAATATAATCGCCAATTCTCTTGTCTCCATTGCAAAATACAATCCTTCCGGGGAGCACATGATCTGCGGAGACCGGCGCATCACCTGGGGAGAAGATATCCTTCGAACCTTCAAGATGGCCCAGGCTCTGAAGAAAGCCGGAATAGGCAAGGGGGACAAGGTGACTTTCATGTTCCACAATTCTCCGGCCTTTGTTGAAACCAATGCCGCCATCCAGGTGGCCGGTGCCATTCCCGTACCCATGAACTATCGTTTTATTCCCGGAGAAGTGGAATATCAGGGCACGCACTGTGATGCAAAAGCCATGATTTACGATAACATTTGGGCCGAAAGCGTTGAACCGGCTCTTGAAAACATTCCCAACATTAAACACGTGATCTGTCGTGGTAAAAGCGGGATATCCCGGGCTGTGGATTATGAAGAATTCATTGATTCAGGAACAGCTGAAGACCCTGCCGTGGAAACCACACTGGAAGATGTCGCTGTGATGATTTACACCGGTGGAACCACGGGAAGGCCCAAGGGGGTCTTGCTGACTTATGGAGCCCATGTGGAAATGTTCTCCACCATGTTTGCTTCAGCTACCACTCGAACCCTGTCTCTGGACATCCCCCTTGAGCGTCACAAGCTGATGGTGGAAAAAATGGAAATTCCCGGCAAATGGTTCATCGGCCCATTGCTGAGATCAAAAACCTTTAAAAAAATCATGTCCAGGCCCGGTATTTATGACTTTTTGAAAGAATCATCACATAACACCTATCTGGATCCTGAACGCGCAAAAGGCCGGTACGATAGAACCACTAAATCCATGTCCCCGTCCATGCCCTATTTTCATGTGGCAGCCTATCAGGGCCTGATTGCAAATTCCTTAAATGGAAGGGGATGCGCTGTTCTGCTTGAAAGTCCAAAGTTCGACCCCGAGCTGATTCTGCAACTGGTGGAAAAAGAGGAGGTCCAGGGCATGGCCAATGTCCCAACCGGATGGAAGAAACTGGTTTCATTGCCTGACCGCGCTAAATACAATGTAAGCTCCATTCGAGCAGTAACTACCGGGGGTGGGGTGTGCAGCAAGGAATTAAAGAAGCAGATCCTGGAAATGTTTCCCGGAGCCATGCTGGTTGATGCTTTGGGTCAAACGGAAATGACCCCCGTGACTTCCTTCCGGGTGGATGGTGATCCTGACAACATCAAGGACCGCTCCGTGGGTAAAACCATTGTGGAATGCAAAATTGCAGACGATCAAGGCAATGAATTGCCCAAGGGGGAAACCGGTGAAGTCTATTATCGGTCCAACTCCGTGATGAAGGGGTATTACAAGGACGAGGAAAAAACCAAGGAAGTTCTTGAAAAAGGCTGGTTCAAAAGCGGGGACCTGGGATTTCTTGATGAAAACGACGAACTCATTACCGTGGACCGGAAAAATGAATGCATCAATACCGGTGGTGAAAAAGTTTTTCCCCTTGAAGTGGAGGAAATCATCCAAACCCATCCCAAGGTGGATAGCGTGTGCGTTATCGGTGTGCCCGATGAGGAGTGGGGCAGCTCGGTGCGTGCCGTGGTTCAGGCAAAGCCCGGGGAGAAACTGGAAGTCCAGGAAATTATGGATTTTTGCCGGGGCAAAATGGCAGGATATAAAATTCCCCGCTCCATCAAGATTGTGGAAGAAATCCCTGTTTCACCTGTGGGAAAGGTTCTTCGGCAGAAGGTCCGGGATTCTTTTGGAGCAAGAGTTTGATTCGAATGGATCTAAACTTAGGAGAGCTGATGATTTCAATCAACGGAAAGTTCTTTTTATTTGAATTTTTATGAAAAGAATGGCATAAATCATATCAATTAAAAGTTAAACGCGTAAACTTTGTATTAAATACACAATACAAACATAATGTTTTTGTCCTTGTTCAGGGCATGATAAATATGGCTGTTTAACTTCTATTAATGTTCCTTTTGATCATGTTGAACCCATACAAGGAGATGTTCATGAAAGAAATTGTAAAAGTGATCGCGAAGGCTTTGGTCGATAAACCGGAAGACGTTTCCGTATCAGAGGTCAATGGCGCGAGCACGACCATCGTAAAACTCAAAGTGGCACCTTCCGACATCGGAAAGATCATCGGCAAGCAAGGCAAAACTGTGGATGCCATCCGAACTATCGTGACCGCCGTGTCCGCAAGAACCAACAAGAGAACAGTCATTGAGGTCATCGAATGAAAAAGGGATGAGGAAAAAATGCGGCCCGTTGTCCAATAGGCGCAATGGATGCCTTTCATATTCCAAGACCTTTGCAGAGATGGGCGTTTTGCAAAGGTTTTGTTCTTTTAAGCCTGCCTAAAGACCCCAAAAAGCAATGATTAACTGGCCTGTTTTTCAAGCAAATCCAAAAGAGGTGCCTATGCAGCGTCATACCATCAATAACCTTGTCCTTCTCGTTCTGATTTTTCTGATTTCCGCCCTGTTTCTTTCCATGATTCGCAGCTTCCTCATGGCCCTTTTTCTGGCGGGAATCTTTTCCGCCCTGGCCCAGCCCGTTTATCGAAAGATCAAGGAGGTTTTAAAAGACCGACCCAGGTCCTCTTCCCTGATCACACTGCTGTTGTTCGTCCTGGTGGTTCTCATCCCATTGTCAGGATTGGTGAGCATCATAACAGCCCAGGCCGTGAAGGTCGGCCAATCCATCACTCCATGGGTTCAGAGACAGATCGCAGATCCATCGGCTTTCTCAGAGATCTTAAAAGAAATTCCCTTCTATGATGAAATGCTGCCCTATCAAAGTCAGATTCTCAGCAAAGCCGGTGAGCTGGCAAGTAAAACCAGTGTTTTTCTGGTCAACAGCCTGTCTGCTGGGGCCCTTGGAACGGTCCATTTTATCTTCATGTTCTTTGTCTTTCTCTATGTTAGTTATTTTTTTATCATGGACGGTAAAAGCCTCATCGATCGTATTCTTTACTACCTGCCTCTGGAGGATGAGAATGAAAAACGGCTTCTGGGCAGGTTCACGTCCGTTGCCAGGGCCACCCTAAAGGGAACCGCCCTCATCGGCACATTGCAAGGAGTCCTGGCGGGCATCGCTTTTGCCGTGGTAGGCATTGAGGCTGCTGTTTTCTGGGGAACGGTCATGACGGCGCTATCCATTATCCCTGCCTTGGGCTCTGCCTTGGTGTGGGTGCCGGCCTCCATAATCCTTGCTGCCGGAGGAAGTTATGGGAAAGCGGCAGGACTGGCTGTTTTTTGCGGCCTGGTGGTGGGCAGTCTGGACAATGTACTGCGTCCAAGGCTGGTGGGAAAAGACACCCAGATGCATGATTTGATGATTTTCCTCGGGACCATGGGGGGCATCGCGCTTTTCGGTGTCATCGGTTTTATTATCGGCCCCATCATTGCCGCCCTGTTCGTGACCATTTGGGATATCTATGGCGAGGTTTTCCGGAATTTTCTGCCGTCGCTGTCCAAGGAAGAAGACATCCAAAAAGAGAGCATTGTGGAGGATGCAGCCGATATTAGCCCCTGAAAATGCAAGCCCTTCCCTATCCGATCTATGGCCGCTGAAGTTACCAGAGATAGGGTTTGGCTGCCTGCCAGATCCGGGTGAATTCGAATATTTCTTTTTGGCGGGCCGCAAGAACAGACGAGGCCGAAAAAGCCTGTTGCCCTTTCGGGGTGGAAAGAAAAGAAGTGCTTCGGCCATCCATGACATTTCCCAGTGCATTCAGGGCTGCATCATCCAGGCTATAAAAAAGATCCCTGGCTTTAACGAGATCTTTTGCCGAAAACGGAAGGGCTGAAATGGCATTTTTAAATATCATAGGGTCGTTTTCATTGATGCTTTCAGCCGCCAGACGACCGGTAAAAAGGGCCATATTCATGCCCCCTTCAAAAACAGGATCTGTAAATCCACCGGCATCCCCGATCAAATATGCCTTATTCAAAGGGTTGTTCGATACGAACCCGCCCACCGGAATCACCCCGGACTTGTTGATGGACAGCCGGTAATTCCCGAATTGGGGTTTAACCTCGGTTTCCAGAAACCAGGAAAAGGATACTTTGAGTTTCCCTTTGGTTTTATGGGTGATTCCAACATTGGCCGATGTTCTTGAAGTGGGAAATATCCATGCGTAGCCTGCTTTTGAAATGCGGCTGCCGAAAAACATTTGTAGGGTGTGCGGCGGTATTTCCTTTTCAAAATCAATGACATGATTCATTCCCGGAACCAGCTTATGCCGGATGCCTAATACGGCTTTGGCTGTAACGGAATTGGGTCCGTCCGAACCAATGATGTATTTTGCTTTCAGTGCCCCTCCAGGGATCGTATCGATGATCCAGTACCTGCCGTTTCGAGTGATATTTGAAACCTGCGTGTTCATGCGGATTTCCCAGGGAACTTTTTCCGCCAGGCTTTTTTCAAAACCCGGTCGATCGATCACCAGGGAATGGGAGGAGGCGTTTTTTGCGCCGATCCACTTTCCATTGGGCATGATCCTTTTGATGTGATTGATGGAGGCTTGAATCCAATGGGGTTCAATGGGAATATTTTCCCTTTCCAGGGCCGCCACGCTGATACCCTCGCCGCATTGCACCGGAAACCCGATCTGTTCCTTTTTCTCTAAGATCAAGGTGTCGTCTTTGAGAACACGACCGGCATTCAGGCCTGCAATACCGGCCCCGATGATAATGGTGTCATAGGATTGTTGCATGTTGAAGGAATACCGCTTGTAATTACAGAATGTTAAGATACCATGAAATCAATTTCTGCCCGAAAAAAATATAGGTCATTGCGCCAATGGATAAAAAAGGTCCGAAGGGGATGGCAAGCTTCATGTCTTTTTTCATTCGAAGCATCAGAACAATGCCGATTATGGACCCCACGGCTGAAGAAATGAAAATGGTAAACAAAATGCCTTTCCACCCGATCAATCCGCCCATCATGGCCAGAAGTTTGATGTCGCCTCCTCCCATGCCTTCTTTTTTAGTCAGAAGCGTGTAAAGAAGTCCCACCGTCAGAAGGCTTCCACCGCCGATGAGGATTCCCAGGCCGGAATTGACCAGTGTATCCATCAGGCTTGCCGAGGGAAGGGCAAAAGAGGCGATGAAAAATATAGGGATTCCAGGGAGGGAAATCACATCCGGAATGATCTGATGATCCATGTCTATAAAGGTGATCACCAGAAGGCAGCAGATGAACACGAAATATACCAGGCTTTCTGGAGAAAGACCGTATTTCAGGAATAGGCTCACCGCCATCAATCCGGTGATGGCTTCCACCATGGGGTAACGAAAGGAAAAGGGGATTCCGCAATTCCGGCATTTTCCCCTTAAAAGGATATAGCTTAAAACCGGAATATTATCGTAAAACTTAACGGGTGTTCCACATCTTGAGCACATGGAGCCGGGAAAAAGAATGGATTTTGAAATAGGTAACCTGTAAATACAAACATTTAAAAAGCTGCCGATGCACAGACCGAAAATAAAGACGGGAATAAGAAAGATAAGGGGCGTCATTAATTAATGCCATTCATGATGATAAGTGTTATAGGATGAATCATAACTTTATGAAGTTTTCCATAAAAAATCAAGATTGATATTGCCAAAAGGCCATGGGCTCTTATAATGATAGGCAAAAAAAGAAAAACAACAGAACCGGCAGAGAAAATTCAGTAAAAACTTAATCATATGCCCCCCCACGGGCCTGAAGGCATTTCCGGGTGGGTTTGAAAATACAGGAGTAGCGATGGCTGAAACGGATAAAGATGACCTCATCAGCATTCTTGAAGAGGAAAATAATTATGATAACCTTCCAACCAAATTACCGCTGATGCCGGTGCGGGATGTGGTTATTTTTACAGACATGCTCCTGCCGCTTTTCATCGGAAGGGAAAAATCGGTTCTTGCCGTGGAAGAGGCCGTATCCCAGGATGGTTATGTGTTTTTGGCCACCCAGAAAGACCAGGATATGGAAAACCCCGGGGTGGAAGATATTTATGCCATAGGGACCATCGGTAAGATTCTAAGGATGCTGAAGCTTCCGGATGGGCGGGTCAAAACCTTGGTCCAGGGAGTGGCCAAGGCCAGGGTTTTGAAATACGTTCGGAAAAAGCCATTTTATCGGGTCCATGTGGAAATTATTACTGATGGGCCCCTGGAAAAACTCTCCGTTGAAGTTGAAGCCTTGATGAGGAATGTTCGGGAAAATTCCGAACGGATTCTTACCCTGAGGGGGGAATACACCGGTGAGGTAAGCAGCATTTTAGACAGTATCGATGACCCCGGAAAACTTGCCGATCTTGTTTCGTCCAATTTAAAACTCAAGATAGAAGATTCCCAGCAGCTCCTTGAATTAATTGATCCTGTGGAAAGGCTTAAAAAGGTCAATGATATGCTCACGCGGGAAGTGGAGCTTTCCTCCATGCAGGCCAAGATTCAATCCGAGGTGAGGGATGAGATCTCCAAAACCCAGAGGGATTATTTTTTAAGAGAACAGGTCCGTGCGATTCACAAGGAACTGGGGGAAAACGACGACAGGCTCACCGAGCTCGAAGAGTATAGGAAGGGGATCCAAAAAGCAAAGATGCCGCCTGTCGCAAAGGAGGAGGCTTTAAGACAACTCAAAAGGCTTGAGCTGATGCACCCGGATTCTGCTGAAAGTTCGGTGATCCGGACCTACCTGGATGCCCTTGTGGATCTACCCTGGAGCAAATCCACCAAGGATGTCATCGACATCACGAAAGCCAAAAAATCCCTGGACAAATATCACCTGGGCCTTGAGAAGATTAAAGACAGGATTCTGGAATACCTCAGTGTTCGAAAGCTCAACCCCAAGATGAAGGGACCGATTCTTTGTTTTGTGGGACCTCCGGGAGTGGGCAAGACTTCCTTAGGCCAAGCCATCGCAAAGTCCATCAAACGGAAATTCATTCGAATTTCCCTGGGTGGCATACGGGATGAAGCGGAGATCAGGGGACACCGCAGAACCTATATTGGCGCCATGCCCGGCAGAATCTTGCAGGGATTGGTTCAATGTGGATCCAATAATCCTGTTTTCATGATGGATGAAATTGATAAGCTGGGTTCGGACTACCGGGGTGATCCTTCATCGGCCTTGTTGGAGGCCCTGGACCCGGAACAGAATTCGAGCTTCAGCGATCATTATATCAATCTGCCTTTTGATCTCTCCAATGTGATGTTTATTCTGACCGCCAATTTTACAGACACTATCCCATCGGCTTTGCTGGACCGCATGGAAGTGATCATGCTTTCCGGTTATTCCGAGGAAGAAAAAACCCATATCACCGACAAGCATCTTTTGCCCAGGCAGTTAAAGGAAAACGGGCTGGGAGCCAAGGATTTATCCATCAGCAAAGGCGCGCTTGAAAAAATCATCAATGAATATACCTCGGAATCCGGGCTTCGAAATTTGGAGCGGGAACTGGGATCCATCTGCCGCAAGGTGGCCCGGAAAATTGCAGAAAACCAGAAAGGCCCCTTCCCGGTTAACGGCAACAATCTCCATACCTATCTCGGACCACCCAAATTCATTCCTGAGCTGGATCTTGAGAAAAGCCAGGTAGGTCTGGCCAACGGGCTGGCTTGGACCAATGTGGGGGGAGAACTCCTCTTTATTGAAGTTTCTCTTCTTGATGGAAAAGGAGAACTCATCATCACCGGTCAGATTGGAGAAGTGATGCAAGAATCGGCCAGGGCAGCGGTGAGTTATGCCAGGGCATACTTGAAGGGAATCGGCATCACCGGAAAGAAATTCGAGCGTGTGGATATTCATATCCATGTGCCTGCAGGAGCCATTCCAAAAGACGGCCCTTCAGCCGGGATTGCCATCTGCACGTCCCTTATTTCTGCGGTAACCAACCGTGCGGTGAATAAGGATATTGCCATGACCGGTGAAATCAGCCTCCGGGGAAGGGTGCTCCCCATCGGTGGCCTGAAGGAGAAATCCCTTGGAGCCTTAAGGGCCGGCATCAAGACCATCATCATTCCCAAGAAAAACATTCGTGATCTGGAGGAAGTGCCAGAGAACGTAAAGAAAAAGATTAAATTTTTGACTGTGGAAAATATGGATGAGGTTCTGGATATAGCCCTTGAGAAGAAAGAACAAAAGCCCGGGAAAAAACCTTCCCGGACCCCGGGAAAAAGGGTTGGTAAACGGACTGGAAAATAGAGTGGCGGATTCGTTGAAGATTCTGGCGGTGGATACGGCTTCCCAAAGCTGTGGCGTGGCCATTGTCCATGGGGACACCCTCCTCTGTGAAATATGCGTTAACACAGGGGATACCCATTCAAAACAAGTTCTCAGTCTCATGGACACTGCCTTGGGCTTTTCAGAACTCAAGCTGACAAATATCGACGCTTATGCCGTTACCACAGGGCCGGGTTCTTTTACAGGCTTAAGGATAGGAATGAGCGTTTTAAAGGGAATCGTCCTGGCGGACAAAAAACCCATTGTGGGGATTTCCAGCCTGGATGCACTTGCCTGGCAGTGCAATCCTTATCATGGTGCGGTTTGCGTTCTCATGGATGCCAGAAGAAAAGAAGTGTATTGCGCTCAATACACTTTGAAAGCAGGGTTGCTCAAAAAGACCGTGGAAGGGGCTGTCGTCAATCCGGGAAAGGCGATTTCAGCCATACATGAAGAATGCGCTTTTATTGGCAGCGGGGCTGTTTTATACCGAAATCTTATCTTGGAAAAACTTGGGGAAAAAGCCTTTTTCCCGCCTGCTTCATCCCATCTCATCAAGGCTTCAAGCGCAGCTTTTCTAGGGCTTGAACAATTACAAAACAGACAGAGCATGGAACCGGGACATCTCGTGCCTGATTATTTGAGGGCCTCGGATGCTGAAATAAAAAGAATCGGGAAAGGGTAATTCTGGTTATTATTGACAATAAAGCCCGTGTTTGATAGTAAGCCTTACTCTTTTAAATATATTTTATCTAAAAATTAAGGATTGTTAGAGCGGATGAACCCATATGAAGGCCCGGATAGGCCCAGTGTGACGGCCTTTCCCATCGCAAAAGCAGGGTTTCCATTTATTTATGCCTCGGCATTTGCTTCGGCCATTTTTGCTCTGCTCGGGCTTAAAATTCCAGCGATTTTATTGCTTGGAGCCACCCTTTTCATCTGCTTTTTCTTCAGGGATCCCGATCGCGTTATTCCCGCTTCCCCGGGCGCTGTAATATCGCCTGCGGATGGTCGAATTATTGTCGCGGAAAAGATAGGACTGTCGGCATTTTATAAAGGCCCGTGTTTTAAGATCAGCATTTTTATGAATATTTTTAACGTACATGTGAACCGAATCGTTCAAGAGGGAGAGGTCGTAAAGATCGACTACAGACCTGGAAAATTCTATTCCGCAGACCAGGACAAGGCGGGTCTTGAAAATGAACACAACGCTGTTTTCATAAAGACGGAATCCGGCAGGGAGCTTTGCATCGTTCAAGTGGCCGGATTGATTGCAAGGCGGATCATTTGTACGGTTCAGAAGGGAGAGGTTGTCAAAAGGGGACAGAAATTCGGTCTGATCTGTTTTGGGTCAAGACTGGACGTGTATCTCCCGGAAGATTTTAAAGTTGAAGTAGCCCCTGGAGACAAGGTTAAAGCAGGGGAAACCCTATTGGGGGAAATCATATGAACAATCCAAAAAAATTTCCAAAGGAAAAATTCCGTCGGGGGATTTTCATTCTACCCAATATATTCACTACTTTAAACATGTTTTTCGGGTTTTTTGGAATCATCAACACCCTGAACGGAAAATATACCATGGCGGCCTACGCCATCATCATTGCGGGGGTTTTTGATCTGCTGGACGGCAAGATCGCACGGGCCACGAACACCACCAGCAAATTCGGCATTGAATACGATTCTTTGGCCGACCTTTTGTCTTTTGGTCTTGCACCGGCCCTCCTGATGTATTCTTGGTCTCTGATGTCTTTAGGGAGAATCGGCTGGCTTGCTGCTTTTCTTTTCGTGGTTTGCGGGGCCTTAAGGCTGGCAAGATTCAACACCCAGGTGGGAACCATTGATAGTGGACTGTTCATGGGGCTTCCCATTCCGGGCGGCGCAGGAATGTGCGCAACGACCGTCCTCTTTTGTCACAGAATCGGTGTAGGGGAAACCGTCAACCCGTTTATTATTCTGGTTTTGCTCTATGGACTTTCCTTTCTCATGGTGAGCACCGTCCGGTTTAATAGCTTCAAGCAACCTGAATTATTTAATAAAATAAAATTTAATGTGTTTGTTCTGACGGTATTGATTCTGATTTTTATTGCAGCAGAACCCGCCATCACCCTTTTTCTAATGGGATCGGTGTATACGATTTCGGGTCCTTTCAATTATTTAAGAAGCATTCGAAAGGAAAGGCCCGTGGATGTTGATTCATAAAAGGCACAATGAGTTTTAAAGGAAATGAACCCCTGTTAATTAATATTGCATTTTTGAAAACATTTATTTTTAGAATCATTCATAAAAGAATGGAAAGAGGAATTTAATGTTATGACCAAGTCCTATGAAATTGCAGTGGTGCCCGGAGATGGAACCGGGCCGGAAGTCGTGGCGGAAGGAATTAAAGTGCTGAATGCAGTCAGCGCAAAATGCGGATTCAAACTGAATTATGTCGATTACAAGATCGGTGGAGAACATTATCTGAAGACAGGTGAAATCCTGACGGACGAGACGATTCAATCCATTCAAAAACATGACGCCATCTTTTTAGGGGCCATCGGGCACCCTGATGTAAAACCCGGTATTCTGGAAAAAGGAATCCTCTTGAGGCTCCGGTTCGACCTGGATCAATACATCAACCTTCGTCCGGTGAAGCTTTATGAAGGTGTCCAGACCCCGCTGAAAGATAAAGGTCCGGCGGATATCGATTTTGTGGTGGTGAGGGAAAACACCGAAGGCCTTTATACCGGTGCCGGAGGGGTCCTCAAAAAAGGAACGCCAGATGAGGTCGCAGTGCAAGAGTCCATCAACACACGAAAGGGTGTGGAACGATGTATCCGTTACGCTTTTGAATACTGTAAAAAGAGGAACAAGGGGAATAAAGTCACCCTTTGCGGAAAAACAAACGTTTTAACCTTTGCCTTTGACCTTTGGGAAAGAACCTTCTATGAAGTGGCCAAATCCTATCCAGGCATCAAAACGGATTACGCCCATGTGGATGCCACCTGCATGTGGATGGTTAAAAATCCCGAATGGTTTGATGTTATTGTAACGGACAATATGTTTGGCGATATTATCACGGACCTGGGAGCCATGATCCAGGGAGGAATGGGAATCGCAGCAGGGGCCAACATCAACCCGGAGGGGATCTCCATGTTTGAACCCATGGGTGGGTCCGCCCCCAAGTACACGGGAATGGGCGTCATTAATCCCATTGCCACCATTTCGGCAGCCCAGATCATGCTGGAAACCCTTGGAGAGCAGAGGGGAGGCTCTATGATCGAGGCAGCGGTGATGAAAATATTAAAGAGCGATATTAAAGACCTGGCTGCCGGTAAAATGGGGTATTCAACCAGTGAAGTCGGTGATCTTATTGTTGACCATATCAATAAAAACAATTAACCGAACCATAGATTTTTTACGGAACCCATAAACATAAAATGCCCATATTTTTTTCGTATGGGCTATTTTTATTCATTAACGGCATTAATCGCCTTAATCAGGAGAATACGAATTGGATAGGATCCCGATGACCCCCCAGGGATATGAAATGCTTAAGAATGAGCTGGCTCATATCAAATCCGTTGAACGGCCCAGAAACATCCAGGCCATTGAGGAAGCAAGAGCCCATGGAGATCTTTCCGAAAACGCTGAATTCGATGCGGCCAAGGACCGTCAGGGCTTTATAGAAGCAAAGATCCATGAACTCAGCTACAAACTGGGTCATGCGGATATCATCGATCCCAGGAATCTGCCCAAGGACAAAGCGGTTTTCGGCACCAAAGTGGTTCTTGAAAATGTTGAAACAGGCGACGTCTTCGAATATCAGCTTGTGGGACCGGATGAATCCAACATAGAACAGGGTCGGATATCCGTATCCTCACCCCTGGGTAAGAGTCTTCTTGGAAGAAAACCGGGGGAGGAAGTTCAGTTGAACGCTCCTGGCGGAGAAAGACGTTATGAAATTATTGAAATTCTATAATTTTTTAGGAGGGCATTGATATTGGCAAGAATTACTGTTGAAGACTGTTTGAAAAAGGTTAGCAACCGGTTCGTTCTGGTGAATATAGCTTCAAGCCGGGTGCGTCAGATACGGGAGGGCGCTGAATACCTCATCAATTCACCCAAGAACGAGGACATCGTCATGGCACTAAGGGAAATAGCTGCAGGCAAGGTCAGGATGAAAGAACCCGTGCCCGTTAAAAAAACAACAAAGCCTGAAAAACAACCTGTTGAGAAGATGGAAGAAGATATGAATGATGAGTAGGCTGGGTTTCATGTCCGGGAATTTGATTGCTGTCTGGTGAAAAAGAACAAAATCTACAAGTTGATCAACCGGTCCATGGGTCGGGCCATTCACCATTATGATATGATCTCCCATGGGGATCGAATTCTCGTGGCCCTTTCCGGTGGCAAAGACAGCATGACTTTGCTTTGGATGCTCCATGAGCGATTAAGCAGGATACAGGTTCGGTATGAGCTTTTTCCCGTTCATGTGAACCCCGGGTTTGATGACCAGGCTCATTTTCCCCTGAAGGAATATTGCGAAGAGAGAGGCATTCCCCTCAGGGTTGAAAAAACGAATTTCGGCCTTTTGGCCCATGGCGATGAAAACCGCAAAAACCCTTGTTTTCTATGTTCATGGCTGAGAAGAAAAAGACTCTTTGAAATTGCGGATGAGATGAAGTGCAATAAAATCGCCCTTGGGCACAACAAGGATGACATCATTGAAACCTTGTTCATCAATATCTTTTATTCGGGGGAAATCAGTACCATGCTGCCATCCCAGGTCTTTTTCAAGGGCTTGTTCACCCTGATTCGGCCTCTGGCCTATGTGGATGAATGGCTTACAAGGAAATTTACATTAGAGCAGGGTTTCCCGGAAATTATTAACATCTGTCCATCAGCCTCGTTTTCTAAGCGTGGAGAAATCAAAGAGATGCTGAACGGGCTCTATCAAACCAACACAAAGATCAAAGGCAATATTTTCAGAGCCATGAGGCATGTGAACACGGCATACCTGCTGAAGTGACGAAAAGCCTTTACGGTTTGATTGAAATTATTCAAAGAAACCGATTGTTATCATGAAAGATATCCAAAACGAAAGAGATTACAGGAATATTCCCATTGATAAAGTGGGGATCAAGAATTTAAGGTATCCCATTAAAGTATTGGATCGAAGGAACACCTATCAAAATACCGTGGCCACCATCAATATGTACGTGGACCTGCCCCACAAGGCCAAGGGTACCCACATGAGCCGGTTTGTTGAGATCCTAAATGTTTTCAGGCCGGAAGTCTCCCTTCAACGCATTTCCGTGGTTCTGGATCAGATGAAAAACGATTTGAATGCGGAATCCGCCCACATTGAACTGGCTTTTCCCTATTTTATCGAAAAAGCGGCACCGGAAAGTAATTCCCTGGGATTGATGGATTATTCATGCCGATGGCTGGGGTTCAGCAATCCCCAGGGTAAGCTGGATTTGGTTTGTGAAGTGATGGTTCCAATTTCATCGGTTTGCCCCTGCTCAAAAGAAATCAGTGATATGGGGGCTCACAACCAGAGGGGCCAGGTGAAGCTCGCCACAAGGTTTACAAAATTCATCTGGATGGAAGACATGATTGAGCTGGTGGAATCCAAAGCCTCCTGTGAAGTCTATTCCGTGTTGAAGCGGGTGGATGAAAAATTTGTTACGGAAAAGGCGTTTTCAAACCCCAAGTTTGTGGAGGATATTGTAAGGGACATCGCGGTGGAATTGAACGAAGATGAAAACATCACCTGGTTTTCCGTGAGTGCTGAAAATTTCGAATCCATTCACAACCACAGCGCCTACGCCCAGATCGTTAGCTCCCGTCAGGAAATATTCAAAATTTCAGCGGATTCCTGATCATTGCACGATTTCAAGCAATTGGTTTAAAACAGCTTTATCGGATTTGCCGGGGGTGTTCAGGATGATGACGAATCGGAAAAACTCCCCTTTTTCATTTTCAATGTAGCCTTCCCTAGATCGCACACCGGTGAGGGTGCCGGTTTTGTAATAGACATTTCCCTCCCTTCTCATAAGGCCCCTGTATGGATAAAAACGGTTCAAAACCTTCAACATGAAGGCTGTCGAAATTTTATTGTCCCTGGATATGCCCGAGCCCTCCCTGAGAAAAATGTTCTTTTCACCCAATTCCTTCAACGCATAGTTTTTTAAAAGGCTCACCCCCTTGTCCAAATTTGCCGGTTCGGACAAGGCTTTTGCAGAAGTCGCCAAAAGAAGCTGATTGGCGATGAAATTGCTGGAATATTCGAGTAACTGTTGAAGGATAAAGGTCAGAGGGTATTGAGAAGTGTGGGTCAGAATCAGCCGGTCAACAGACGGGTCCACTTTGCCGGTCCGGATCGAGCCCGTGGATGAAATATGATTTTGATTCATATAATATAGGAAAAGGTGTCCTGCATAATTCAAGCACTCATCATTTTCACTGGAAAGAAGGATTCTTCCTTCATTGAGTCCCGATCGCTTGATTCCGGGAAGAATTATGGGTAGAAGAGGGGTCTGTGACTCGGCGCTGATGAAGCGGCCTTTCTCCTTCTTGAAATAAACGGTGTTGAAATTGGCGCAAAGGGCACCGTTGGGAGAGTCATAGGGTTCCAGGGAAGAGGTGATCCCTGGTATCACAAGGGGTTCTCCGAAATAAAGCGGGTCCAGAATCAAATCATTGAAAGCCTGTAGGTGTTGTGACAGTGTTTTGGAAATGCCCGAGATTACCTCGGAAATCAGTAGCGGATCACCGTAGCCCTTGATTTTCAAGTTCCCTTGTTTGTCCATGAAGAATTCCGTTTTAAATCGAAAATCTTCCCCCAAAGAGTCAATGGCCACAAGGGATGTCAGGAGTTTTAAAATGGAGGCAGGCACCAGGAGCGCGTGTTCATTTTCGGCAAAAAGAATGTGACCGGATGCATCAGCCAGGAGCACCGCATCCTGTGGGCCCACCAAGGCTTTTATCTTTTCAAGGGCGGCCCTTTTCTTATTGTCTGATGGGCGGTCGGTTTTTTCCCCGGCCAAGGACAGGGGGACCTCCCCGGCCAGGGAAAAGAACAAAACGAACGGAAAAAGCCACAGGAAAATCAATAGGGCGGCCCTGTATTGAAACCGTAAAATATCAAACGCCTTTGAGGGTCTGCTCATGATTTGCTGTCCAGAATAAAAGTAACGGGACCGTCATTCACCAAAAAGACCTCCATCATGGCCTGGAAAACACCAGTTTGTACGGTGATTCCCTTGGATCTCAATACGGAAACAAAATATTCATATAGCCGGTTGGCCAATTCCGGTTTTGCAGCTGCAACAAATGAAGGGCGTCTGCCCTTACGGCAATCCCCGAATAGCGTGAACTGGGATACCACAAGGATTTCTCCGCCTGTATCCAGAATGGATAGATTCATTTTACCGCCATCGTCTTCAAATATTCTCAGGTTGACGATTTTATCCGCGAGATAATCCGCATCTATTGTGGCATCATCCTGGCCGACTCCAAGCAGTATCATCAAGCCTGGACCGATTCGGGAGACTGTATTCCGGGCGATAGAAACAGAACTTTGTGAAACTCTTTGAATAACGATTCGCATGAAAAATGAAATAGCAAAAAGCAAGAGCGTGTTCAAGGGATAACCGCAATAGCAAGGAAGTTGTAATGCATGATGGTTGGATTTGAAAAAAAAGGGTGATGCCGGTATTTAAATTCCGGGGAAGAGGAATTCCATTCAACCCGGCATCACCCCCAAGCAGGACTTGGCAATCCGCTTTATCGGGATACCCCGTTCAGGGATATGTTAAGAAGGAAAATGCTTAGAAATTCATGCACGTAAAAAACTGCTTCATAACGAAAATTTGAATTCAGATTCTACTGACATTGATTCAGTAGAAGGTTTTCAGAATCCAGAATCAGATTTTTGGCTTTTTCAATAATATTTTCAAGTTCGGATTTAATGCTTTCATCCACATCAGACCATTTCAGGAACGTCTGGCCTTTTTTTAAGGACCCAAGATAAATCTCTCCGCCTTTTGATATTTCAAGCTCAAATCCATCGGTTTTGATAAGCATCTTTTTGATCTCCTTTTTGTATTGAAAATTCGTATGAAAGATTTCGTTTCTTAGGAAAATATCGAGAATAAGAACAAGCTTGATTCTACTTATATCAAGAAGCATGCCAACCTTGTAAATAGATAAAATATCAAAATATAACAAGTTGTTAAACAATATATCCCGGAAGGTTGCTTGGGAAATAAATTGCCTAATCATCCAAGGGAAGCAGGTAAAAACCAGCACTTTATGAAAACGATTACATAATTTTGCACAGGCGGTCGGAGCATTGAAAAAAAAGGACGGATTTGGTAATAGTCTTTTTTAAAAGTAAATTGGATGAAACCTAAAAATGAAAACCATCTGAAACCAGGAGGACCGGAATGCTGAAACTTGGAGAAAAAGGTGCAATAATTCAAAGAGACAAAGAAACCTACGCGGTAGCTCCCCATATTCCCTGTGGTGTGGTGACACCGGAACTATTGAGAAAGCTTGCGGATGTGGCTGAAAAATACCATGCAAAAGCGCTTAAAATCACAGGAGCCGCCCGAATTGCCGTTGTGGGGGTCCGTGAGGAAGATATCGATAATATATGGAAAGACCTTGAACTTGTACCGGGTGCTGCAGTGGGATTGTGCGTTCGAAGCATTCGGGCATGTCCGGGAGATACCTTTTGTAAAATGGGGCAACAGGATGCCCTTGGCATGGGGATGAAACTGGACGCTATCTATCACGGCATGGAACTTCCCGGAAAATTTAAAATGGCTGTTTCAGGGTGCAATCTGAATTGTTCCGAATCCTGGGTCAGGGATGTGGGACTTATTGGAAAACCCAAAGGATGGACAATGGTCATAGGGGGCAATGTGGGAGCAAGTCCGAGAATCGCCTTGGAGCTGGCAGGGGATCTAAGTGATGAGCAAACAATTTTCGCCATTGAATCGGTTATGAATTCATACAGGGAAAACGCAAAGAAGGGAGAAAGGCTTGGCAAAATGATCGAAAGAATGGGTTTTGATACGGTTAAAGAATCCATTTTAAATAAAATGTAACACCCGTATGCAAAAGGATACGCTGGCCAAGCTGAAGATTCAGGAGAGTCATTAACCCAATAGATTTTACATTAATATAACAAACTGATAAATAAACAAAAAAACAGAATAACCAAAAACATAGGCCATAAAAGACATCGGGAAGAAGGTTGGCACAAATTGTGCTGTATTTGGGAGCTGGTCTTTGGCATATCGCCAGGGCGACACCTAAATCCCAACAAGGAGCGAAAATGATCGTGCCACTATTCAGCACATTAAAAAAGATCCTGAGTATTTTTATATTTTGCCTGTTGACCTTACACCTGAATGTCTGCCTTGCCGAGCCGGTGATCATCGATCATACCTGCACGGATCTATCCCGGATCCCTTCGGAATGGATCGTGAAAGCGAAAGCCGACCTTCATATTGCTTACCAGCACACGTCCCACGGCAGTCAATTGGTGACGGGAATGAATGCATTGAGGTCTTTCCCTGTTTTTGGAACCACCTATGACTGGGATGATACCGGGGTAAGGGCCGGGGCACTGGATTTGGATGATTTGGGCATCGCAGGTTGCGCTGATTTGAGCCAGGGGGATTCCATCGACGCCAACGGGGTGACGCCCTGGGTGACGGCAACCCGTGCATTGCTGGATAATTCGGCCAACAACCACATCAATGTCATCATGTGGTCCTGGTGCAGCATTAACGGGCACGACATCGGCCGGTATCTGACCAACATGGAAATCCTCATCGGTGAGTATGGAAAAGGCGGAACCAAGCTTAGGGCTACGGACCATCCGGTTGAATTCGTTTTCATGACCGGCCATGCGGAAGGGCAGGGAGAAGTAGGGAGCGTTTTTGCCGCCAATGAGCAGATCCGTCAACACTGCAGAGACCATGAAAGAATCCTGTTCGATTTTGCGGATATCGAAAGTTATGATCCCGATGGCAATTATTATTTCGATTTGAACATGTATGATGACCTGGACTATACCAAGGTTTATGCCAGAGACAGCAACTGGGGAATTGAGTGGACGGATGAAAATGCAGGATCAGAACTGGAGCAGATCACAACGGGCAATGAGGTTTCGGGTTACAGCGGATGCGGGGAATGTGCCCATTCCGGAAGTGCCGCCAGCGGTGAAACCATCAACTGTGTTCTTAAAGGAAGAGCTGTCTGGTGGATGTTTGCCACGCTGGCAGGGTGGAATGAGACCAGTGGAGGGGATGATGACGATGATGACCCCATCGACGATGATGCCGAAGCGGCCGGTGGGGCCTCGGGAGGGGGATGCTACATTCAATCGCTTCTATTGAGATAAAAAGAACCTTTGTTTACAAAAAATTAAAATAGCAAAAACGCCAAGTCGAAACCGGTGCTTCTTGTGAGGGGAAGCACCGGTTTTGTTTTTTCCGACCTGGGGTCAACCAGAGCTTGAATTTTTTTTAAAGCCGTTATAGGTTTGAGCTCAATAATAAGGTCAATAGTCTATATTTCAATATAAAAACCCGAATGGTTTATCCTTTTTAACTTGCAGGGCTCACATTTTATTAAAGAGAAATCATAACCGATCAACTTGAGGC
>VMSV01000115.1 GCA_013791935.1 Desulfobacteraceae bacterium
ATACAAGCCCATGGTGTTTTTGCCGTTAAGGGGAACAACGACCATATGCTGCAATTAAACCAGGAGGGCAATGCCGGCTCGCCGGTTTCAGAAAAAAGCCTGCGCTTTCTTCGAGGTCTTGCGCCGGTGATCGAGACGAACAAGGCGTTTTTTGCCCATTCCCTTCCTTTTTATGAGGATATGGGCATTGCCTGTATTACCAGGGCCTTGGGGAAAAATGAAATCAAACAGTTTTTTGCCCTTCCGGGAGAAAGAATCCTGTTTCGGGGGCACAGCCATACGCCGGAATTGATTTGGGAAAAGGAAGGGCTTTACTACCGGGAGGTGTTCTCTAAAAATCAGACCGTCCAGCTCAAACCATTTTTGCCCTGCATCATCACTTGCGGTGCCCTGACCCGCCGCCTATGCATGGTCTGGAATATGGAAAGCCAGGAGGTCACCTGCCTTTCCGTCCCCTGAATCCTGAATAAAACGACCTCGGGTGATCGATGGCTTCACCGCTGTTTCGGTTATCGGGAAAGGGCCATGAGCCGATAAACCACCATACCCGCCATCCAGGCGATATCCTCGGGTGAAAGGATGTTTTGAATGGTTGCATCAAAGAGGATGTTTCCTTCGGCCGGGAATTCTTCATCCCCGGTCCATAAAATAAGCTGGATCGACACATGGGGGAAAACTTGAAATTCAAAGGCGGCATCCCCGTTATCAACCGGTTTTCCCTTCAGCTTTTCAGCCCCGGATTTAAAAGCCTCAAGATTATTCCCGAACACCTGCTTCAAGGGAGTCACCGCCCTTTTCACAAAAGCGCCGTAATAAAAGGAGGCCCCGGGGATTTCCCGGTAGGAAACCCATTTTCCAGACAAATCCGGAGGATTTTTCCCGGCCATGTAATGCAAAATCAAGACCTGCTCCTGAAGGGGAATCTCCGGACTCCCGGGGCCGGCATGATGTTGGAATTCAAAGTCCGGGATCGTTACATGAACCGTTTTATCCAGAAAAGGAACCTCCAAGGTTCTGTCATCCAGGGCTTTGAATCCGGACCGGCCGGCCAGGCTCGAAGCAGACTCCGAGGCCAATCCTTCCGCTGCAATCATTTTTGCGTTTTTGTAATCATCCACACGGGCCATGGGGTTTTTCCCTTCTCATTCCATTTTGCATTCAAGATGGAATAACAAAAAAGCCCCTCCCGGACGGGAAGGGCTTTTGTTTCATCCATTGCTTTTCTTAGATTTCCAGCCATGAATCCGAGTACAGGGATTTGCCGAGAATCACGTTCACGGTCTTGGCGTAATCCTGCATTTCCTTGGAAAGGCTCGGAATATTGGGCTCAGTTCCATCCATCATTCCGTAAATCAGATCCACGATATCCTGGCGTTTTCCTTTGGCAATGGCGATCAACTGGTCGTCCAGGGGATCTGCAATCACGGACACCATGCCGTATTTCTGAAGCATTACCATGTAGGTTTGATTCAGAATGGGTCTCAAATGAGTGGGGGGTCCATTGGAAATATTGGATAAACCGCAGGTGGATTTAGCGCCCGGTGCCATATCTTGAATCATGCCCTGGAATTCCATGAGGCTGATGGCCTGGGGTTGTTGAATATTCACGGGGGTTACGATACCGTCCACCCAAATTCTTTCATTTGCAATTCCGGCCTCATTGGCCGCATAAAGCAGCTCAACACAAAGGGCGGCCCTTTCATTTTCATCCCGGGGAAGCCCTTCCGGACCCCACATCAGGGCGATGAAATCCGCATTGTACTTTGCAACAATAGGAATCATCTTTTCATAACGCTCCGGGCGGCACATGATGGAGTTGACGATGTGGGGCATACTGCAAGGCTTTACCACTTTAAGGGCTGCCTCAATGGCGTCAATATTCGAAGTATCCAGAGCCAGGGGAATGTCCGGAACCACTTCCTGGACGGTTTGAACCACCCAGGGCATCAATTCCGTACCGTCTTTTTTGGCGGGTCCAAGGTTGATGTCTATGTAGTCCATTCCTTTTGATTTCTGGAACAGAGCTTCTTCCTGAATCGGCTTTGGGTCACGTTCTTTATACGCCACGCCAATTTTTTTTGAAATAATATTTAAGCTTTCACCGATAAGTAACATATTTCCTCCCAGTTATTATTTTCTTATTCTTCTTATTTGGACTTCAAGAAAGCCGGGATATGGGCTGCTTCCCTGGGCCCGACGATAATATTCCATCCCGGCAGTTCTTCTTCAATGTCACCAACGATGGCCGCTGCATACCCTGGAATAATCAATTCCTGTTTCTTGGCCTTGTCCATGATTCCGCATTTTTTCACAAACATGCCCACGTCGTCTCCTGCAAACTTGCCAGCGGCCCATGCGGTTAATACGGACAAACCCTCCGAGTCTTTGATCAGCAGCCAGCACGGAACCTTGCTGGCTTCAATTTCACCGGAAACGATAAAGTAGGTCAGGGCGAAATTGGTGGTGACCAGGATGGGAGAATTCTCATCCGGATTATTGATCTCATAAATCCCTTCCGTAACGGTCATGGGACGTTGCGGGTCGGTGAAGATGTTGAGCCGTTCCAGAAGCAGGGGGAAAACGCTTTCACCCGTGAAATCCGAAAGCACAACGATTCCGCTGTATTTGGCGATGAAAGTTGCCGCGATGAGGGTTTCCATGTCCAGGTTCGATGCCATTTCACAGGCAAAGGTAATGGTGGGGAAACCCACGGAACGGTTCATGTTTTTTAAAGCGGCCCGGCGAATGGCCACCTGGTCTTCAAAAAGCGCTTTGGGTTCCCTGGCACCGGAATCCAAAACCATGTCTTTTATGCCCATGGCAGCCAATTTTTCCGTAAGAGGAACCAGGGCTTCCACAGAAGCAGCCTTTACGGCGATGGGCAGATCATTGTCTTTGGCCAGAGCGCCGAATGCATCCACATTGGCTGCAGTCGCCGCATAGATCAAAGGTTTCTTGAATTTGCTGGCCTCAACGCCTGCCTTCATCACGTCGACATTGTCGGACATGAGAATCAGGTTGAATTCCGAGGTCTCTGCAATTACTTTGGCAACCTTGGCAAAGGCATCCTTGTTACCGCTCACATCCTTTAAAGCGATGAGCTCAGGTCTCAGGTTGAGTCCCACGCGTTCAAACTGCAAGGCGTTGAACCCTTTGAGTTTTTTGCCTAGATCGGCATCGGAGATGTCTGAAGCCACAAGGGCTGCCAATGCCGTGGGGTTAAAGAAGGTTTTTTCATGTCTGTATTGAACGGTTTCACCGCCCGTGGTAACTTTTCGAACGCCTTTACCGATGACAACCGGTCGAATGGGGGGTGCTGATGCTTCTGCAAGCTGGGCCTTGGCTTCCTCGGATACGTATGGACAGCTGTCCAGTTCCGCTTTTCCGGAAGCAAGGTTCATTGCAAAAGCAAGGCAAGTCGGGACACCGCATTCTTTACAGTTGGTCTTCGGCAGGAGTTTAAAGATCTGAATACCGGTTAATGCCATTTTCGTCTCCTTATTATTTTCCAAACATAAGCTGGTGTTTATTTGTTATTCTTTCAACGTCAATCCTACCCTGGACAACTTATAAACAGGGTTTGCAGGAAGAGTCCCCGGCAAACCCTGTTCAAAGATCCCTTAGCCGATTAACGGATCCATGGAAAGAGCCGGATGGCCTTTTTCCTGGAGGAAGGGAAGAATTTCTTCTTCCGTGATCCCCACGGTTTCATCGGCGATCATGTCGTAAAGATTCGGAACCCCGAGTTCTTTTCCCCGGGCGATAATACGATCCTTGATTTCTTCTTTCAGGACTTTGGGCATCCATACCATGCGAAGCAATCCGCCATCGCCCACGAGGAATTTTCTCTGGGTGATATTGTATTTGGAATGTCCCACAAATCCGGGAGAAGAAGCCCCGCCGCCCATCACGCCGGCCAGGGTGGTGAATTTCATCCCGCAGGGGGTGTCCCCGGTGTAATCCCGGCCCACGGTCATAACGCCGTTACAAGCCGGCAGCATGGCTGCGATGGCTTCGCAGCAACCGCATGTGGTCATGGGATCAATAACCATGGAGTAAAAATTATAATGGGTCACGGCGCCGCGGGAGGCTTTGGTAATGAACTCGTTAACCCCTTTCCACTGACCCAGTTTGGGATCCAGGCATTCGCCTTTCTGAATGGGCTGGTTGGGACCGGTGGGGTTGATTTCAAAGGAAGCCTTGCAGTCCATCCAGTTGTATGCGCCGCAAAGACCGGTTCGTTCCGGGCTGACCGTGCAAACATGGTTCGGGGCGAATGACTGGCAGAGGGTGCAGGAGTAGAAGGTCTCTTCCGCTTCATCCGTCATTTTGTCAACGCGCTCATCTCTCGTCCTGTATTCTGCACGAGCGGTAACTGTCATTTTATCCACATCTGCCTTGTTGGTATACAACGTCACTTGAACTTTATCCAGAATATTGGAGAAATCCTGGTGGAATTTGGCGTGAAGAACCACACCGATGTCTTTTAAGGTAAATCCCTTTTCCACAGCAGGTTTGCCCACGCGAACCCAGGAAATATCCCTCTGCCCGATGTGCATGATGCCCTGGATGTAGTTCACCAGATGGTGGATCTGACGTTCCAGAATGGGCTCGAAGTCGGGCTGCATTTCACGCCCGGCTACCTGAACAAAAATACCCAGGTTCAAGGTATCGCCTTCTTTGAGGTCCTTGATATCCTTACCGACCACCGTAACCTTGCCGTCTTCAATTTCGCTCATTTCCGCCATTTTCACGAGCTCGGTGCACTGGGTCTTGCCGCCGCCCATCTGGCAGTGTAGATCCGCGCCGCGAACCCGCTCACCTTCGTAGGCAGGCCCGAAAGAGCAGGGAATATCAATGGAAGTGACCTGAACTTTCAGACCGCGAACCTCAACCGACCTCTGCACGATTTCATCATGGGTCACATTGGCTACCACGTGTTCATAGGTGCAGATACCCGTGGGCAGAATTTCCGGGATATCCGTATCCGCCAGGGTCGGGAAACCCCAGTTTACGCAGCCGGCTGCAGCAGCAGCCCATTCGGTGCCCACATCGCCCAATGCATTGACAAAGGCGAAAATCCGATCTTTGTTGTACATGAGCATTTTTTTGTGATCTCCGGGCTGAATACCACCAAAGGCCATGGCGGCCCGGTTGGCAAATCCCAGGGCGAAAATGGCGGAGGAAATATAGGGCCCGAAGGGAACGATACGTGTGTTCCATCCCACCTGAACGCCAGCTTCCACCAGCTGTTCTGCAACGGAGGTGCCGTTATGGGAGGCGGCCAGGAAAATGTAGAGGTTTCGTTTCTGGTATTCTTCCACGATATTTTTGGCGATCTCGGGATTGGGAGCTGCACCCACGATGGCTGCAAATCCGGGGGCCGAGCCATCAACGAACTCCACTCCGCGTTTTCTGAACACCACGTCGTCTGCTGCACCCAGCCAGAGTTTGCCGTTGTCCAGATCGGTTTCTTCCGAATAGTAATAGAAATCCGGTTCATTCAAATAACGAATGGCCTCTTTGATTTCAAAGGCGAAAAGAGCGGCCATACCAGCATCCAAAAGGGGCCCGAGGTAGGGCAGGTGGTTTGCGCCCTTGACATGGGGCGGAAGCAGTTTTCTGGCCACTTCCAGGGGTTTTTTCATGTCTTCCAGGGTTTCCACCTTGAGGCCCAGCAAGGAATAAATCACCGGCAGATAATAAGCCGTGTTGGGAAAACCGACTTTGGTGTCGGCATTGTAGGTCTGTAATGCTTTTTTATATTCGCCTTCAACTTGTGAAACAATATTGTATCCGCCTTGAATGGCGGCGAATGCTACTAATTTTGACATTTCTTCCTCCTTCGTTGAGGATTTTCGTTTTTCGCTAAATCATTGCAGATGAATCAAGCTGCAAATCAGGCCACTTCCAGTTTCTGACGATCCGCCATATCCATGAGCACTCTTTCCCTGGCCTTATCAATGCCCAGGGCTTTTCTCTTTTTATCAATATGGGCAATCATCTTACGAGCTTGCTCTTTGGGGTCTTCAACCAGATCCCACATTCCGCCATAGATCTTTTCCAGTTCTTCAAACAGATATTTCTGGAATACCGGTGCGCCGGTTACCGGCAGGGTAACGCCGAAGACCGTGTAAACACCGGAGGCCACAAAATACTGGCCGATGCTGATGGCTTTTTCACTCATCCACTCCGGAGCACATCCGGCCACCGGCAGATCACTCAAGTCTTTTCCAAGACCGCCTGCTTTCACAACTTCCGTAGCTGCAAGAAGAATACGGCTGTTGTCTACGCAGGAGCCCAGATGGAGGACCGGCGGAATGCCCACGACTTCGCAGATTTCCTTCAGGCCGGGTCCGCAGTATACCGCAGCGGATTCCGGGGTGAGAAGCCCTTCCATGGCGCAGGCAATGGCATTGCATCCGGTGGTGAGAACCAGAACATCATTTTTGATGAGTTCTTTCACCACAGTGAGATGTCCTTCATTGTGCTTGGTTCTGGCATTGTTGCATCCCACAACACCGGCAACACCGCGAATACGGCCGTTGATGATGTTGTCGTTCAGGGTGTAAAACGTTCCGCGGAAAGATCCGCCCAGATGGTATTTAATGGACTCAACCCCGAAACCGGCCACCAGGGGAGATTTATGCCTGGGAATCATCACTTCCGAACCGCGATTCTGGAAATTATCAATGGCCAGTCTGACGATTTTCTTGGCATCTTCAATGGCATGATGTTCATCAAACTCGATATGGATCACATTTTCCTGTTCCATTCTGGCAATAGGATGGGTGGTGATCAATTTGGTATGGAAACATTTGGCCACATTGGCCAGGTTCTGGAATACGCACTGAACATCCACCACCATGGCATCACAAGCCCCGGTGATGATGGCCAGTTCCTGCTGCAGGAAGGTTCCGCAGAGGGGCACACCGTGGCGCTGGAGAATCTCATTGGCCGTACAGCAGATCCCGGAAAGCTGAATGCCTTTGGCGCCTTTTTCTTTGGCGTAGTCCAGCATTTCCTTGGTCTGGGAAACCGCCACGATCATCTCGGACAGGACCGGCTCATGACCATGGATAATGATATTGACATGGTCTTCCTTCATCACCCCCAGGTTGGCTTCGGATACATTGGGGAAAGGAGTCCCGAACAGAATGTCCTGAAGGTCGGTGGCCAGCATGGAACCGCCCCATCCGTCCGCCAGGGCGCAACGTGTACCCTGTTTGATGAGGTTTTTGTAATCCTGATCCACTCCCATGTGGGTCCGGTGCATGATCTCTACGATTTCCCGGTCGATATTCCGGGGAAGAACACCCTGCTTTTTCCAGATTTCCTGGCGGGGTTGGGGGGCTCGGTTCAGATAAATCAAGGTTCCATCCGTCTTACCCCATTCATTGAGCGCTTTTTCAGCCACTTCCAGGGCGATCTCATCCACATCCCTGTCAATGGTCTGACCGTCTTTTTCGATGGTCACTGCAACACCCAGGACCGGAGCGACTTCCAGCAGCTTGTTAATGTCTTTGATCTTATAGGCATCGGTTTCCTTCCGGGCTGCGGTCATGAAAACTTCCGCAACGTTCCGGCCATGATCCGAATGGGCGGCTGCCCCGGCTGCAATCATACGAACAAAATTTCTGGCAGCCACGGTATTGGCGGTTGCGCCACAAAGGCCTTTTCTCTCATCGCTGGCTTCATCATAGTCTTTGGTGAGGGGAAGACGACAAGGTCCCATGCCGCAGTTTTTGCAGCAAATGCCCTGGGTACCGATATTACAGGGTTTCATGGTCATGGCCCGGTCAAATACGGTTTCAATTCCCAGTGCCTGGGAGCGCCGGATCATTTCCTGGGTTGCCGCGTCAACGGTTACCGCCATGGGATCCACAACTTTTTCTTTTTTCTCAGCTTTAACTACTTTGCTATCTTCGGACATACGAGGTTCCTCCTCATAATTATATGTAAAACGGTATATTAAGCTTTATCACCAAGCTTAATGGTTAAACTCGTCGATGCACCCATTTCACTTGATCCAACATCTTGTCGATCATGTTTTTCTGAGTGGCTGCTGCGGTCATGGAAGCGCCGGATGAAGCTGCCGCAGCGCGTTTTACGGCCATTTCCTCCCGTTCCTTGGCTCTCTTGTTGCGGATGTCGTTCAATTCCGCTTCGGACTTGGCACGCTGTTCCGCCTCTGCTTTTGCATCCGCTTCCGCTTTGGCCTTGGCATCGGCTTCCGCCCTGGCTTTGGCATCTGCATCGGCTTTGGCTTTAGCATCCACATCGGCTTTGGCCTTGGCTTCAGAATCGGCTTTTGCTTTGGCTTCGGCATCGGCCTTGGCTTTTGCGTCGGCTTCCGCCTGGGCTTTGGCATCTACCTTGGGTTCTTCTTTTGCAGGGGCAGTGGCTGCCGGTTTTTCCGGGGCGGGAGCTGCCTTCTTTTCTGCAGCCGCAGCGACTGCTGGGGCTGCTGGGGCTGCTGGGGCTGCCGGGGCTGCTTTCTTCTGAGCCGGAGCTGCCTTTGCCTTATCCTCTTCTATGGTCAGATCCGGAGCCGGAGCATGGGCTGAAAGATCAATGGCCGCATCATCCAGCATCTTTTTGACCGGTGCCACATCCATGGCGTTTCCACCGCCGACCATCAGGTCGATGTAGGCTTTTACCATGCGAATCGCTTCCGGGTGCCTCATGATCATGATGTCCGATCCAGCCAGCAGATAGGACACTGCTGCAACCGCCTCCATCATGATCCCCCGTTTTTCAGGATCACCCAGGGTGGGGGCTTCACTTACCGTTTGCTTGGCTTCCTTGCATTTCCAGACTTCATTGCCCAGGTTATTCACAATGGGCATCTGGAGTTTGTCGTCTCCCTGGTTCAGGGCCGCCATTTTCAGACGTTCCATCACATAATAGGAATACTCCATGCCATAGCCCAGACCGCCGGTGGTGGGATCAATCATGACCTTTTCCATGGGCATGCCCAGATTTTCCAGCAGAATGTTGACCTGTTTGGCCAGGTTCACATCAATGGGGGAAGATGAAATAAGGCTGTGGCCGAATCCCATGGCCGCTGCTCCGATGGCTTTGTGGTTTTTATCTTCCACCGGACCGATGATGAGATTTTCACCCTGGCATACCTCGGCCACCTTTTTCAAAACCGCTTCATCTTTTTGAAAGTTACCGCATCCCCAAACGATCAGGGGCACTTTGATGGCGGCTCGCACCTTTTTTACCACGGCAGCGGCATCTTCCGGACTGGCGTTTTTGCCATTGGGGTCGGTGCTTTTCAGTTGAAGCGCAATAATGTCCGCACCGAATTTTTCAATGCACTTTTTCGCCCATGCAGCAGGGTCTGAAATGACATCGCTGAAATGTGATCGTGCGGCTTCCGGCCATTCTTCAGGCTCCATGTCCCAAACTTCCATGGCTATTTTGGGTTTGTTGGGCATTTTGCCTTCAAACTGGTAAAATGGATAGCACGCCTCCCCACCGACAACAACAGCATCGCCCCCTTTGCCCAGGGAGACCTCCTTCACGCTGCCACTATAAGATTCTTTAAAAAATTCAAAGCCCAAGTTAACCTCCTTATCGGTGTAAATGTATTTGGTTGTTCTTTTTTGAATATCTTAACATAATCATATGAAAAATTGATAATATCTACGGTATTTATGCCTCCTTTCCTAGAATATTTCCTTATATCATCTACAATGTAGTTAAGTGCCTTTTAGAAAGCAAATTAAGATTTTGTCAAATTTTACCTTTTATATCCGGCATTTTAGTTTGTCAAGTGATGAACATGATTCAGTGCGGAATTTTATGTTTTGTTTGGACTCACTCCATTTTTTCTCCGGCTTTCAAGCCGGGCTTTAAGTTTTGGAAACTGGTTCAGATCGGTGTGCGGCAGGAAAAGCGCCGCAATATAGCGCTCATAATAGGACGGGGTTTCCGAAAGCTCGAAATTGGTCATTCGCTTGGTGACCTCCACCACATCAAACCGGATCCGGTTGGTGAGGCAGCTCATTCGGCAGCCCATGAGGGAGCCGTTGCCGATGAAGACCACTTTTTCCGCATCCATTTCCGGCAGCAAGCCAATAGTGATGGCCATCTCAAGGTCGATATAGCTTCCGAATCCTCCAGCCAGCATCACACGCTCCACATCCTTGATGCTCATCCCCACTTCTTCCAAAAGGGTCAGGGCGCCGCTATAGATGGCCCCCTTGGCCCGGATTAGATTTTCAATGTCGATCTCCGTCAGCACCACATCCCGGTCGATCTGGGTTTCGGTTCGCCAGGCCAGGACATACTCGTAGACCCCGTCCGTTTCGCGAATTCTAGGGGTCTTGAGATCCCGGTCGAATTTACCACTGTTGTTGATCACCCCCAGCTCGAACAGGGTGGCCACCATGGTAATCAGGCCGGAACCGCAGATGCCTTTGGGCCGGACATTTCCGATGGTGATGATCATGGGCTCCAGGGTCAGGGGATCGATGGAAAAATCCTCGATAGCCCCTTGGGTGGCCCTCATGCCGAAGGTGATGCCGCCGCCTTCAAAAGCGGGACCTGCCGAGCAGGCGGCGCAGGCCAGCCAGTCCTTGTTCCCGATGACGATTTCCGCGTTGGTTCCGATATCCATGTACAGGGTAACCTCTTCGGTGCGATACATACCCGAGCCCATGACCCCGGCCACAATATCTCCCCCCACGTAGCTGGAAACCACGGGATACACAAGGGCATTGGCGTGGTCTTTGAGTTCAATATCCAGATCCACGGCCTTGAGGGGCGGATAAAGGGTGGAGGCCGGCACATAGGGCGCCCGGCGAATATACCGGGGGTCCACCTTCAGCAAGAGCTGGGTCATGGTGGTGTTCCCCGCCAGGGTGATGTTGTTCACATCTTCCAAATCCACCTTGGACTGATCCACAATTTTACGAACGACTTTATTGATGGTCTGAATCACCACCTTGTGAAGGGTTTCCAGCCCCCCTGCTTTCTCGGCATACATAATACGGGAGATCACATCCTCCCCATAGCTGATCTGACCGTTAAAATCCCCGTATTCGGCCAGGACTTCTCCCGTGGCCAGATCGATCAACTGGCCGTAAATGGTGGTGGTACCGATATCCACGGCAATGGCATAGTTCCTGGCGGTGGTGTCCCCCGGCTGAATGTTGATGATGTGGGTTTTCCTGCCCTCCTGAACCGGTCTTGAAAGGGTTGCGGTGACCTTGAAATGATCCTTTCGAAACACCTCGGGAACTTTGCGGATCACGGGCAGGCTCACCACCAGCCGGTGTTCATCATGGTTCATCTTCAGGTAATTGATGAGTCGTGTGACATCCGGCACATGATCCGAAGCATCGGGAACCGGCAACTCCAGATAGCGCTTTTCCACCGGGGGCATGAACAGCCCTTTTTCCTTGAGATCATCAAAATTCGTCTGCCGGATGCGTGCGGTCTTTCGCGGCATGGCTTGACGGTTCAACACGTCGGCATTGATCTCCGATTCCACGGGGATGCGAACCGTGAGATCGCTTTTCACCAGGGACTTGCATGCCAGACAGTAGTTTTTATCGATATCCTCTTGATTGAGTTTTTCTGAAATACCGCCTTCAATTTCCCCTTCCTCGATGATTACCCTGCATTTACCACACACCCCTTCGCCTCCGCACGAGGCATTGATATGGACCCCCGCCTCCATGGCTGCACGAATGAGAACGTCAGAATCGTTTACACTGACCTTTTTATTATGGGGAAGAAAAGTTACGGTATGCATTGACATATTAAAAATCCTTTTTCACCTAAATTGAGCGTTTCAGAATTTCAATCCTAAGAAATGTATTATGATCCTATTATCTGACCTCGTCAAATTTGCAGCTTAAGATCAGCATCTCATAATCCATATGGGTCATGACTTTATAGGGAAGCCCCCTGAACAATTTGATCATGCCCTGGTTTTCCGGTGTTGAATAGGCGATCAAACCCAAAATACCATTCTCCTGGGCTGCCGCAGCCAGCTTTCTCAGAAGAATTTTACTCAGGCCCTTTTTCTGCCACTCCTTTGAGATGGAAAAGGCCACTTCCGCCATGTTTTTGCGTTGATCCAGCCAGTATTCCCCCACCCCGATCACCGATTCGAATCCCACCTCTCCCAGGACGACAATCAGGGTGAGGTTCTTGATATAGTCGATCTGGGAAATATTTTCCATCTCATCCCGACGAAAGGTTGATTTTTCATGAAAGAACCGGGAAAGGATGTCTTTTTCCTCCATTTCATAGTAATGCTCCTGAATCCTGCGCTCATCATCCGGTTTGGCGGGTCGAATCACCACCTGCTGATGATCCATTTCCAGGGTTTCTTCGATCCTCAGGGGATAAATCCCGTGAATGGAGTCCCTCAGATGCCGTTCCTTACCCAGAAGCCCAAGCTCCTTGGCCTGGTTGAAGAGTTCATCCCGAAAGTCCGGATGGGATATGCTGATCAGGGCCAGGGCTCTTTCCTGAAGACTTTTCCCGAATAGGTTTACCGCGCCGTATTCGGTCACCACATACTGAACGTCCCCCCTTGGCACCACCACGGCCATGTCGTTCAGCATGGGCACAATTCTACTCTTGGTGCCGCCCTCCCCCCTTGAGCTCAGCATAAGGATGGATTTACCGGCTTCGGCAAGGGCTGCCCCCCTCACAAAATCCACCATACCGGTGACACCGGAAAAGTGGTTGTAGGGAAGCGCGTCGCAGGCCACCTGGCCGGTGAGATCAATGGCCATAATCACGTTCATGGACACCATGCGAAAATGCCTGGCAATGACCCCAGGATCATTAACGTAATCCGACGGAAAAAACTCTATGGAGGGATTGTCGTGAAGGTATTCGTAAAAATCCCGGGTGCCCATGGCGTTGCTGGCCACAATCTTGCCTTCGTTGTATCCTTTTTTGCGATTGGTGATCACCCCTTTGGACACC
>VMSV01000164.1 GCA_013791935.1 Desulfobacteraceae bacterium
GATATGGCCAGAAAAGCTGCATAGGAGGCGGCCAGCCCGAGAACCCCTCCGAATGCGCTTAGAATGATCCCCTGGATATAAAATGGTTTTTTGATGAAGGCGTCGGAAGCCCCCACCAGACGCATGATTTCAATTTCATCCCGCCGGGTATAGAGGGTAAGCCTGATGGTATTTCCCAGGATAAAAACCGACGCCATGAAAAACAGGGCGGCGATACCCAGGGTGGCAATTTGAAACAGTTTGAAAATATTCACGAACTTCTTCAGCCACGCCTGACCGTATTCCACGCTGGTGACCTTTTTCATGGCCTTGATTTTTGAAGCAATGGTTTCAATTTCAGTCAGTTCTATCTGGGATGCGGAAAGGTGGATCTCAAAGGCGTTTGGCAAGGGATTTTCCTTTAAATCCGCCAGCAGGGAAGATTGGCCTTTGAGCGTGTCTTTTAAAAATTCAAGGGCCTTGGCTTTGGAAATGAAGTCCGCGTCCGCCACTCCCTGGATCTGCTTGATTTCCTTCCCCAGGATTTCCGTCTGTTCCGAGGAAAGGCCATCGGCGATATAGGCCATGATCCTTCCTCCTTTTTCCCATCCATCCACAACGTTTCGAGCATTGGTCAGGAAAAGTCCGAAGGTGGCGGTGATGAAAACGGACAGAGCGATGGTCATGACGGCAACGCTGTCGGAATAGGCCGTTCTGCCGATTTTCTGAATGGCTTTTAGAGTGGATTTTAGCATTTTATCTCATGAACCCGGAGTGATATTAACCAGCCGTCCCCCATCCAGTTGAAAAATCCTGCACTGCTTTCGATTCAAGAGGCTTTGATCATGGGTGGCCATGATGACGGTGTTCCCATCCGCATGGAATTGGTCCAGCAGATCCATAATGGTCCTGGCCGATGCCGTATCCAGACTGCCGGTGGGTTCATCCGCCAGAATGACCCCGGGCTCTCCCACCATGGCCCGGGCCACGGCAGCCCGTTGCTGCTCTCCCCCTGAAAGGGACAGCGGATAAGCGTCCGATTTTTCCCCAAGCCCCACCATTCCCAAGACCTGGTTCACTTTCTTCTGAATCATGGAACCTTTCAAGCCTTTGGCCGCAAGGACCAGGGCCACATTCTCATAAACGGTCTTTGTGGGAATCAGCTTGAAGTCCTGGAAAATCACGCCGAATTTTTGCCGGAGTTGGGGAATGGTTTTTCGATTGATCCTGGAAAGATTCATCCCTTCCACAAGAATCTGGCCTTGGGACAGGGGCTCTCCCAGGTACAGAAGTTTTAAGAATGTAGATTTTCCAGCTCCGCTGGGCCCCCAGAGAAAGATGAAATCATTGGGGAAAATATCCAGAGAGACATCCAGCAGGGCAGCTTTTTGTTCAAACCGTTTGGACACATGAAACATTCGAATAATCGGTTGTCTTTCAAGAGGTTCCATGGTTTCCATCTGCTGATCCATTATTTTCGGGGTTAATCCATCCCCTGTTGGAACGGTTTCCCTGCCATTTAGAGCCTGGCTGCCTTTGGTGGTTTGGCATTGACCTATAAGTCCATTGCTGGTATTGACTTTTCACAGTTCAAGGAGTGCCGTCCCCGGTTTTCCTTGCATAAAGCCTTCGCTGAATCCCAAGAAACTGGCTTCTTCCATTCAGCGGAGGCTTTTTAATATCGAACCAGCGGCCTAAAATCAATCATTTATTGTCTCAACCCTTTGGAGAAGTTAAGATATGAATATTCGAACGTGCAGGGATGCGGAGGCAATAATCATCAAGGATGAATTGATGGTGGTGAGGAAATGGTGGGGTGTCCGTTCACCGTTCACTCTTCACGGTTCACATAAAGAAAGTGGCGCAAGCGTCTTCGGATTCCCAGGCGGTGACGCTGGTTAATTGGATCCCTTCGGGTTTTAACCTGGTTTCCAGATCTTTTGCGATGAACCTTGCGATATTCTCGGAAGATGGCGGGTTGTCCTCGCCAAAATACTCCAATTCATTCAGAAACTTATGATCCAGAATCATCATGAGGTCTTGGATGTGTTGTTTTAAAATGCCGAAGTCAATGAGAACCCCGGCTGAATTCAGTTTTTCGCCTCCCACCCTCACTTCGATCTGCCAGTTATGGCCGTGGAGGTTTTCACATTTTTTGGCCACCAATTTCAATTGATGGGCTGCGGCAAAATGGGTTTTAACTTTCAGTTCATACATTTTTTGGTCTTCCTTTATCTTCCACCCTTTAACATGGATTTAAATTTTTTGGACAGCTTGCCGGATTCGATTCGAGCAAACTCGCGCAGGAGTTCTTCCTGTTTTTTGTTCAGACTGGTGGGGGTTTTTACATCCACCTGAATGATCTGATCCCCCCTCTGCCTGTTTTTCAGGGACGGGATCCCGAGGTTGTGAAACCGAAATATGGCTCCGGGCTGGGTTCCGTGGGGAATAACCAGTTCCTTTTCGTCCTCCAGGGTGGGCACATTGATTTTGTCACCCAGGGCCGCCTGAATAAAGGTGATGGGGATCACGCAAATCACATCGGTATCATTTCTTTTGAAAAATTCATGGGGTTCCACGTGAATGAAAACATAAAGATCTCCGGGGGGGCCACCGTAGCTTCCGGCCTCACCTTCACCCGTGAGCCTGAGCCGAGAACCTGCATCCACGCCTGCCGGGATTTTCAGCATGACCTTTTTGGCGATTTTCACTGTGCCTGAGCCCCTGCACCCGCGACAGGGGTGGGCAATGGTCCGCCCCTCTCCGTTGCAGGTGGGGCAGGTGGTGCTCACGGTGAAAAAGCCCTGGGTTCTGGTAACCTGTCCTCTGCCCCCGCAACTCGCGCAATTTTCTGTGGAGGTTCCTTTTTCGCAACCGGTTCCTTCGCATTCCGTACAAACGGCCTTTTTCTGAACCGTGATTTCTTTTTCAACACCAAAGGCACCTTCCATGAAGGCCAGGTTGATATCGAACCGAAGATCGTCTCCCCTTCTGGCCCGGCTTCTGGAGGATCCCCTTTTGCCGCTGAACCCGAAAAAGTCTTCAAAAATATCTCCAAAGCTTGAAAAAATATCTTCAAACCCGCCAAAACCGGAGAATCCTGACCCCTCAAGGCCCTGGTGGCCATACTGGTCATAAATCCGCCTTTTTTTAGGGTCCTGAAGAACCTCGTAGGCCTCGGCGGCTTCCTTGAACATGTCCTCGGCTTCTTTGTCCCCGGGATTTCGGTCCGGATGATATTTCAAAGCCTGTTTTCGGTAGGCGGATTTCAGGTCGGATTCAGAAGCGTTTTTCGCCACCCCGAGAATTTCGTAGTAGTCCCTTTTTTGAGCCATTGTATTTGTGAACCTTCAATGTGTTAACCCGATCCAGCGCAATTGGAGAGGGAGAGTTCCATGGGGCCCATCCTTTCCGGCATGGGCATTCATTTCTTAGCCGGCAGGATTGTTACCGGTCTGCTTCTGAAAATAACGGGTGAAGGATAATACAGAAAACCGGGTTGTCAAACGTAAGATTTGAAATTTGAAGCTTCAGATTTGAAATCTTTAGAAATAGGGCCTTCGGATCACGGAATCCTTGAGCCATCGTTCGTCATCATGGTTAGGATACCCGATGTTATAATGAAGCCCCCTGCTTTCCTTCCTGCGTCTTGCGCACATGATGATGAGCTCGGCCACCACCGCAATGTTTCTCAGTTCGATGAGATCGGGCATGACCTTAAAATTCCAGTAATAATCCCGAATCTCATTTTGAATATTTTCAATCCTACGCTTTGCCCTCTCCAATCTTTTGTCAGACCTCACAATGCCCACGTAATTCCACATGAAACGCCGGATTTCGTCCCAGTTGTGGGAAACCATGATCTGTTCATCGCTGTCTGTGGTGCCGGTTTCATCCCATTCCGGAGGAACCGGGGTATTGGAGAAATTGGTGGATTTTAATGCTTCCAGGGCGTTCTGTGAGGCGGAGTTTGCGTAAACCAAGGCTTCAATCAGGGAATTGCTGGCCAGACGGTTGGCTCCGTGGAGACCCGTGCAGGCTGTTTCGCCGATGGCGTAGAGACGCTGAATATCGGTTCTGCCGTAGATATCGGTGACCACGCCTCCGCAGAGATAATGGGCTGCGGGAACCACGGGAATGGGCTCCTTGGTCATGTCGATCCCGAAGGAGAGACATTTTTCGTAAAGATTGGGAAAGCGCTTTTGAACGAATCCTGCGTCTGCGTGGGAAATATCCAGAAACACACAGTCATCCCCGCTTCTTTTCAGCTCAGTGTCAATGGCACGGGCCACCACATCCCGGCAGGCCAAGTCCTTCTGGGGGTCATATTTCTCCATAAAAGGCCTGCCGTTTTTTCCCATGAGAACAGCACCTTCCCCACGAACCGCCTCTGAGATAAGAAAATTCTTGGCTTCCGGATGATACAGGCAGGTGGGATGAAACTGGACAAATTCCATGTTGGCGACGGTGGCCCCGGCCCGGTAGCCCATGGCGATACCGTCACCCGTGGCGATATCCGGATTGCTGGTGTACAGGTAAACCTTTCCGGCCCCGCCCGTGGCAAGGATGGTAATTTTGGCATTGAAGGTTTTGACCCTGTTGGTTTTGCAGTCCAGAACATAGGCGCCGCAACAAATATCTTCATGGGTGGTGGTCACCAGCCCTCTTTTGATCCGGGTGGAACAGGTGACCAAGTCAATGGCCATATGATGCTCAAGAACTTGGATGTTGGGGTGCTTTTTTACATGGGAGGCCAGAACGGTTTCAATTTCCTTGCCCGTCATATCCTGGGCATGAACAATCCTTTTCTGGGAATGGCCGCCCTCCTGGCCGAGATCGAGGTTCAGGAAATGGTCATTGGGAGATTTTTCCGAATTGATGTTGAATCTGGCCCCGAGATCAATAAGCTCCCTGATTCGGTCCGGGCCATTTTTCACCACCATTTCAACGATTTCGCGATTACACAGGTTGTCCCCTGCCTCCAGGGTATCCTTGATGTGAAGGTCGAAGGAATCCACCTCGCTGAAAACCGAGGCAATCCCGCCCTGGGCCTGGGAGGAATTGCTGTCCATAATCTCTTTTTTGGTGACGATGACCACACGTCCGGCGTGGGCCACTTTCAAAGCCAGGGTGAGCCCGGCCACACCGCTTCCGATAATCAGAAAATCCGTTGTTAAATCCATGGCAACCTTTTCGTTAAAGCAGAGAAGAGCGTCGACGTTTTTTCCTGGAAATCATTCCCAGAAGAATCCCGGCAAGAAGAATTCCAGCACCGGTTAAAAGTCCTTTGGTCCACTGACCGTTTTCCAATTTCACCAGGACGGCTTCCAGTTCCCCGTTTCTTTTTTTCAGGGATGAAAGTTCCTTATTGGCGGCATCAAGGGTTTGGCTCACCTCCAGAAACTCGGTGGAACCTTTTTTCAAGGCTTCATAGGATTCAAGAGCGGCGGCACGTTCGGATTCTTTTTGATCCAGCGCGGTCTTGAGGGTTTCATTCTCCAGTTTAAAGCCGGTGTTTTCATTGATCGCCTTGCTGTATTCTTCTTGCAATTCTCGATGTTCCTTTTGCAAATCCAACAGGACCGGGCCGGCAGGCCGGCTTTTGGTGAGAAAGCGGCTTAGCATCCACCCCTCTTTCCCATTCTCCAGCCTTACCAGGCTCCATCCATCCTCGTTTTTCAGCGTCTCCACCCGGTCCCCCGGGTGCATCAAAGCAATGATCCGGTAGTCATATCCCTGGCCGGTTCGAACATCAATATCCACATTATCACTGATGTAAAAGCTTTCGGCACGGACAGGGCTGGCTATCATCAGAAACAGGGCGACGGTCAACAATATTTTTTTCATCTTTCATCCTTAAAATGCCTGGCGTTAATCCATGAAAATTATGGGTTGACGAATGATCTGACAAGATATATTTTTTTACCAATAATTTCCAGCAGGTCGATATCAATTTTTTGACCTTTGCTTATCATGGTTTGATTCAAAAATCGAACAGGAATTTTATCCACCTCAAAAAAACGGGGTTAAATC
>VMSV01000052.1 GCA_013791935.1 Desulfobacteraceae bacterium
GCCACCATTTTTAAAATCGTCCCATAAACCTTTATTTTTTCGCTTTTTTCAAATCTTCGATGCCAGACTTCATAAATCATCAGAACCTGAAAAAAGGCTGAAACGGCAATGGCCAAAGAAAGGCCCTTAATGCCCATGAATTTTACACCCAGCAGATAAATCGGAAGGCTCAGAACCACGGCAAGGGTTCCGAAGATGGCCGGGAACAGGGTGTTTTGCACTGCGTAAAATCCTCTCACCACCAGGGTTTGGGCAGCGAAAGCATAGGCGCCCGCCATAAGGAAAATCAGGGCGTCAGCAGTGATTCCCGTGGATTCCGCGTTGAATTTTCCATGTTGAAACAGCATCGCCACCACTTCATGCCGCAGCACCATGACCAGAATGGAAACCGGAATCACCAGGGCCAGAACCCTTAGGGTATCATTCATAAGGCGGTTCATCTCATTCAGGCTATTTTCCGCTGCAAGCCTTGCAAGAAAGGGAAAGGAGGCAACCCCCACCGCCTGGCCAAAAAGCCCCACCAGGATGAACAAAATACGGATGGCGTAATTCAACCCGGCGATGCTGCCCCGGGGAAGAAAAGAGCCGAAAAACCGTATAAAAACCTCGGTGGAAAACATCATGGTAACACCCAGCATCAATGGAAGCGTGAGCAGTACATATTTTTTTAAATTCTCATGCCGAAGGTTGAAATTCCACTTGAAGCGATATCCCAGACGCCTTGACCCCAAGAACTGCAACAGGAAATTCCCGAAAAAGGACCCTCCCAGGACTCCCCAGGAAAATCCTTCCATTCCCAATCGAGGACCAAGGAGTATTCCGCCTATAATAATGCCCGCGTTGTAAATCAATGGGGCCAGGGCCGGAAGCATGAACTTTTCCCTTGCAAACTGAATGGCGGAAAAAAGTCCTCCGATGAAAAAGAAAAGCTGGGCGGGAATGATAATACGGGTCATCCTGACGGTGGCTGCGGTCAATTCAGAGTTTTTCAGCCCGGGGGCAACCCAGGATATCAGTTGGGGGGCAAAAACCATGGCAAGAAGGGTTAAAACCACCAGAAGGGTTCCGAAAACCGTCAGGATGGCATTGCACAATTCAAACCCTTTATTCTCCCGGCCTTCCATGACATATCCTGAAAACAAGGGGATAAAGGTCACGGACAGAAAACCGCTGGCAAGAACGTGGTTCAGAATTTCCGGGATGATAAAGGCCACCTGGTAGGCATCCACGGCTCCACCGGTTCCGCCCATATGGGCGATGACCATTTCTCTCAAAAGCCCGATCACCCGGCTCAGGAGAACCGACCCCATCATGATCAGGGATGCCACGCCGATTTTCCTGACGGTTGAACTCATGCAACATTCCAATTTATGAGGCTGGTTATTTTCCTGCCATTTTCCGCCCAAGATCTTTGGCCTGTTGAAGGAGGTCTTGATTTTCAGCAACCTGGCCCATGGCTCCTGCCGTATGGATGATCCTGCCGGCCTCTTCCATGCCCAGGCCGGTTCCGGCCATTCCGGCCAGCCAGCGAGCGGATCGAATATACTGTTCAGCGTCCGGGGCACCCTGGGAGATGATCATGGCGAATTTTTTCCCTGGAGGAACCTCCGAGTTATATCCGCCACCTTCGGTTTTCGGGGAATACAGGGAGTACATCCGGTCCACCAGAAGCTTCATTTGGCCTGAAACTCGATACATGTAAATGGGGCATCCAAAGATTACCCCGTCACAGGTTTTAATGCTTTCCAGAAACGGGCTTAAATCATCTTTCTGGGCGCATACGCCGAATTTGATTTCGTTGCAGCTATAGCAGGCCATGCAGCCTTTCATGTTGATATGATGCAGGTTCACTTCCGTTGTGGTGGCGCCGGCAGAAGCCGCCCCTTCCAATACCGCCTTGATCAACGTGGATGTGTTTCCATTTTTTCTCGGACTGCCGTTAAAAGCAATGATTTGCATGATACTCCTGCCTCTCTGGTTTTAAGTTGAAGGAATGACAAACGGTGAATGGGTGTTGTTTCGGGAAGGGACGATAACAGAGGCCTTTTAAAAAATCAACGTAAAGATCCCCCCGGTAATTTTTGTGGAAAGCGATTGTTTTTTAAGATATCGGCTATTGATATATTTCTTTAGATTCTGTAATACAATCGAATGAATATGTAATATTCCAGTAGCCTGAACTTTGTGGAATGGATCGTTTTACGCCCCGTGAGTGCAGAGGAGAACATGAAGATAGAATCCCTAATGACAACAAAAGTCGCTACTGTGGGAATGGATGAAACACTTCAGGCCCTGAATGATATTTTTTTAAAGGCGAATTTCCATCATCTGCTGGTGGTTGAAAACCATGCGCTCCGTGGTGTAATTTCCGATCGCGACGTACTGAGAATGACCAGCCCTTTTTTAAATACCCCTTCGGAGCAGGCCCGGGATGTGGCGGTATTGAAAAGAAAGGCCCACCAGATCATGACCCGTGAGGTCATCACCATTTCCAAGGACGAAAATGTTGAAAGTGCAGTGGAACTGATGTTGGGCAAAAAGATATCCTGCCTGCCCGTGGTGGAGAAATTCGGCAAAATCGAAGGAATCGTCACCCTTAAAGACCTGGTGAAGAGTCTTATGAAAGAACTGAAAAACCATAAGCCCGATTATTGAATTTCATGTCACAATCCCCTCACCCGAAGTTCCCGTTTCCCCAAAAAACCCAATTCACCCGGACCTTGGAAGAAAATAACCGGAAGGATATGATCATCTCGGAATGGATTTTTAAGCCGGGAATGCTCTTTAAGTCCATGGACAAATGGTGGGGAGACCGCAAGCAAAGAACGATTCCCCACGAAGGATTGGATCTTTGTCTATACAAAGATCCCCAAGGCACAATTCATTCCCTTGACAGTCAAACCCGCATCCCGGCCCTGTTTAACGGAAGGGTGGTAAAGATCATGAAGGACTTTCTGGGACTGACCATGGTCATGGAACATGATCCTGTGGACGAAAGCGCTCCTGGATTTTTAACTATTTTCGGCCATGCGAATCCGGCAAAGGACATGCATGTGGGTCGGCGGGTGAAAAAAGGGGAAATGATCTGCTCTTTATCCTGGCCTGATAAACCCAAAAGCCAGGGCCTTCTTCCCCATCTTCACATCACTGCGGGGACGTTTTCTTCAGAGATTCCCTATGACAAACTGACCTGGAAGGTCATCCCCGCAACCCCTTCCCTAACCTTGATAGACCCGCTGCCTCTACTGGACTGGCCCTTTGAAATTCTGAAATCCTAGTCATAAAATGGTCTATGATCCCCATGGTTGTTTGCCATAATGGGGATACCGCTGATTAGGATGAGGCCCAATTTGTGTTGATCGTCGCGCCCAACCGCTAAATGCTTTTTCGGCACCCCGCTTTTGCGACTTCTAAAGGATACCCATAAGATCCCGGTTTTGTGTTATTATGCCCAGCATCTCCACCTGGTTTTATTCCTAATTCATAACGTAATTTCATGGAGTTAGGTTTAATCTGAAAAATTATTGGGTTTTCACTAAATTTTAAGCTGATTTAGCCGATATAATATAAAGCTGAACTTAAAATCAATTCGAAGGCCCTGGAGAAATTTGCAATGAATCTGAACCTCAACGATGATGGTATTCAAGAAAACTTGGATGAAACCATGAGCCCCACTTTTTGTAATTCCTGTGAACTGCCCTCCTTCTTTCAGGATGAAAGACTTTTTCAAGCTACCATAGAATCCATAAAGGATGGTGTTCTGGTGGTGGGTGAAAAGGGAAACATCCTGTATCGCAACAGCCAGCTCTTTGATATGTGGGAAATTCCGGATCAATCCCCGGAATTGATTCCGCCTAAGCTACTGAAGGATTTCACTGCCGGAAGAATTAAAAATTCAGATACTTTTTTTTCAAAAGTTGAGCAATTGCATGGCTCAAGGGAAAAATATTCCGACACCCTCGCGCTTGAAAACGGTAAAATCTTTGAATATTTTTCAACGCCTTTGTTTTATTCCGAAATGGTTCAGGGTAGGGTCTGGACTTTCCGGGACATTACCGAAAGAAAGCGATTGGAATCCCAACTCATCCACGCCCAAAAAATGGAAGCCATCGGAACCCTTGCTGCGGGAATGGCCCATGATTTCAACAATATTCTCATGATTATCCAGGGATGCACCTCCCTGCTTCTCATGGATGAAAACAGTTCCGGTTACGGCAACCGGCGTTTGAAAGAAATTGAAAAGCATGTAAAAACAGCCGCCGACCTTATCCAGCAGTTGCTGGGCTTTGCAGGAAAAACCATTCATTTTCCCCAATCCATAGACATTTCCGAATTGATCGGTAAAACCATTCTCCTTTTTGACCGCAATCACTCAGCCATATCCCTCCACGAAAAACATCATCACCCTCTCTGGAAAGTGACTGCCGACTCGCTTCAACTTGAACAAGTGGTCCTCAACCTCCTGGCGAATGCCTGGCAGTCCATGCCCCATGGCGGAACCATCCGGGTTGAAACCGACAACCTCCTTGTGGATAAAAAAAATATTGACGAATATCATATGCCTTGTGGTAGATATGTTAGGGTTAAAATCAGCGACACGGGCATGGGCATGGATCATTCCACCCAGAAAAGAATATTCGAACCGTTCTTTACAACCCATGGGATGGGCAGGGGATCGGGATTGGGACTGGCCACAGTTTATGGCATCATAAAAAACCATGACGGCGAGATACGGGTGGAGAGCCAAAAAGGGCATGGCACGCTTTTTACCCTATATTTCCCTGTGGATCGTACAATTCAAGAGCATAGAGAGGAAGACCCCATGACCATGAATGCCTGTAAAACTGTCCTCATTATTGATGATGAAGAAATGGTCCTTGATGTGGGAACCGCCATGCTGAATAAAATGGGATACCAGGTTTTATCTGCAGGCAGTGGTCTGGAAGGGGCAAAAATATATGAAGAAAACATCCATGGCATTGATCTTGTTATCCTGGATATGATAATGCCTGCTGCCAATGGAAAAGAAACCTATGACAAACTCAAAGAAATCGACCCTGAGGTGAAAGTGATTCTCTCCAGTGGCTACAGTCTCAATGACCAGGCCGCAGAAATTCTGGATTGCGGATGCAATGATTTTATCCAGAAACCATTTAACATGGCCTCATTGTCCCAAAAAGTCGGGAACATCTTAAGATAGATTCAAAACCCTACCCATGAAAAAAACCAAATCTTCCGGGTTTAATACACCATTTCAAAATCTTTCCGGTGTAATTAAAAACCAGGATAAAGCCAAACCTTCCACGCCCCGAAAATCCGACCCTTCAGCATCTCCACCTGAAGGGCAAGAGGATACAGGACTTTTCATTAAAGCCATGGAAAACGTCAAACCTCTTTCCCGGAAAAATGTCATAGTAAAAAGCGCAACACCCGGATCCGAATTGCTCAAGGTAAATGACGTTGGCACGGAGGATGGCGAAACCCTTCGGAAACTGAGGCAACTCATTGATAAAGGCCCGGGTTTTACGGTGTCCAGCACCCCCGAATATATGGAAGGTACAGAGCATCAGGTTCATCCGGAAATTTCCAGGAAACTCCACCGGGGCAAATTTTCCATTCAGGCCCATATTGACCTTCATGGCATGACGGTTTTGGAAGCCAGGGCGCAGTTTGATGATTTTCTGACCCGTTCCATTGCAAACAACTTAAGAACCCTTCTGGTCATTCATGGCCGCGGCCTGTCTTCATCAAAAGAACCTGTTTTAAAATCAAAAGTTTATGAATGGTTGACCAAAGGCCCCTGGCGGAAATATGTCATCGCCTTTTCCAGTGCAAGGTCGGTGGATGGAGGCCCCGGAGCCACCTATATTCTCCTTCGAAAATCCCCTCTAACCAATAAATATCGGAAAAAACATAAAATTTAGTTGACTTTTTTTTATTTTCCACTATTTTATCGGGTTCTTATTGGAAAGTTTTAAATTCAACCCATGAACCAGGCCCTTGATGCTCTAATTCGGGTCCTGTTCATGGATAACCATTAAACCGGCATACGGAGACATCTCCCATCCTGCTGCGCCCGGATGAGGGGATTTTTTATTTTCATCCATAATATTTTATTTGAGAAAAAATCATGAAATACAATACCCAGACCATCAGGAATATAGGAATCAGCGCCCATATTGATGCGGGCAAAACCACTCTCACCGAGAGAATTTTGTTTTACACCCAGAGAATTCATGCCATTCATGACGTGAAAGGCAAAGACGGGGTGGGTGCCACCATGGATTACATGGAGCTTGAGAAAGAAAGGGGCATCACCATCACCTCGGCAGCCACGAATATTGAATGGAAGAATTTTGAAATCAATATCATCGACACCCCTGGCCATGTGGATTTCACCATTGAAGTGGAACGTTCCTTAAGGGTATTAGACGGAGCTATTCTGGTTCTCTGCGCCGTGGGCGGCGTTCAGTCCCAATCCATCACCGTGGACCATCAGATGGCACGCTACAATGTTCCCTGCCTGGCCTTTATCAACAAATGCGACCGAAGCGGCGCCAATCCCGACCGGGTGATCGGACAACTCAAGGAAAAACTGGGCCATAACGCAGTGGCCGCCCAGATTCCCATCGGTCTTGAAAGTCACATAGACGGCATTATTGATCTTGTATCCATGAAAGCGATATATTTTGATGGAGAATACGGCGAGACCCTGCGCGTGGAGGACATCCCCGGTCCCATGATGGATATTGCGGCGGAAAAAAGGGAAGTGCTTGTGGATGCCGCAGCCATGTTTTCCGATGAACTGACCGAAGCGGCCCTGGAGGAAAACATTCCTGAAGATGTGCTGATTTCAGCGATCCGCCGGGGAGTGCTTCAAAGGAAGCTCACCCCGGTATTCCTGGGTTCCGCCTATAAAAACAAGGGGGTTCAACTGCTCCTGGATGCCGTGACCCATTTACTCCCCTGCCCGGCGGATGTCCAAAATCATGCGACAGACATGGACAAGCCTGATGAAAAGGTTGTTTTAACCCACAACGCTGATGACCCTCTGGTATCTCTGGCGTTTAAACTGGAAGACGGCCAGTACGGTCAGTTGACCTATATTCGGGTGTACCAGGGATCCATGTCCAAAGGAACGGTGGCCATGAATGTCCGGACCGGGAAAAAAGTCAAAATAGGTCGCCTGGTGCGAATGCACGCCAATCTCATGGAGGATATCGAAACCATCCCCGCGGGTCATATCGGGGCCTTGTTCGGAATCGACTGCGCATCCGGAGACACCTTTGTGGCGCCAGAGCTCAACCTGACCATGACCGCCATGTTTGTTCCGGAACCCGTGATTTCTTTAGCCATCAAGCCCAAGGACAACAAATCCCAGATCAATATGTCCAAGGCCTTGAACCGGTTCACCAAGGAAGACCCCACATTTAAAACCTACGTAAGTGATGAAACCGGTGACACTATTATTTCCGGAATGGGCGAATTGCACCTGGAAGTCTATGTGGAACGCATGAGACGTGAATACAATGCCATCGTGGAAACCGGCCAGCCCAATGTCGCCTACCGTGAAACCATTTCCCAACTGGCGGCTTTTGATTATGTTCACAAAAAACAGACCGGCGGCTCAGGCCAGTTCGGGCGCGTGGCGGGATTCATAGAACCTCTGACGGATGAGGAATTCTGCTTTGAAAATAAGGTCACCGGAGGCTCCATCCCCACCCATTTCATCCCCTCCTGTGAAAAAGGCTTTAAGAATTGCATCGTCAAAGGCCCCCTCATGGGATACCCCATCTTCGGGGTGAAAGTGGTTTTAAACGATGGAGCGTTTCATTCCGTGGATTCATCGGACAATGCCTTTCAGGCGGCAGCCCGAGGAGGTTTTTTGCAGGCTTACCCGAAAGCTTTGCCTGAAATTCATGAGCCGGTCATGAAAGTGGTTGTGGAAACGCCCACGGATTTCCAAGGGTCGGTGATGGGCTCATTGAATCAGAGGAGAGGCCTCATTGTAAGCGCCCAGGACGAAGGGACGTTCTCCCTCATTGAGGCACAGATCCCCCTGGCCGAAATGTTCGGTTATTCAACCGTACTGCGATCCATGACCCAGGGCCAGGGTCAATTTACAATGGAATTTCTTAAGTACAAAAAAGCGCCCCAGGCGGTTGTGGATGAACTTGTCAAAAAGATAAAATCAGCGAAATAGAACAAAGAGGAATCTTCATGGAAAATAGCAAACTCGTCATTGCAAATCCGTTTTCAAAAATGGCCGACCGGAACGAAGATGTGATCAAAGAAGGCCATTTCGGTGCAGTTCTTGCCGGTGCAGGCATCGGGAAAACAGCCCTTCTGGTACAACTGGGTTTAAACGCCCTGTTAGCAGGGAAAAATGTTCTGCATATCAGTCTGAATGATCCGGTCACCAAGGTCTGTATTTACTACAAGGAAGTGTTCGGGAATATCGCCGGGCAAAATCCCTCCGAAGGCATCGCATCCACATGGGAAGCCTTGTTGCCCCACCGGTTTATCATGACATTCAAAGTGGAAGGCTTCAGTGTTCCGAAACTGGAAGAAAGACTCACGGATCTCATAGAACAGAATATTTTTTCGCCGAATCTGATCATCATCGACGGTCTTCCGTTTGATGAAACCGTAGGTCCGTCTTTAAACGCCTTGAAGAAAATGGCCTTGGACAAAAAATTCAGCATATGGTTCACGGTAACCACCGATCCCGGTGAAGAAAAACAAAGCCAGGGATTATCCCCGCAAATCGCGCCTTTTGAAGAGCTTTTTGAGGTGATCATTCAACTGAAGCCTCGGGAAAAAGAAACCCTTGTAATTCCCCTAAAAGGCGGCTCGGATCCTGAAAATCAGCCTGTTTTGGTTTTTGACCCTGCCACCTTAATGTTAAAGGAAAGAAAATAGAAAAGCCCCTTCCGGGTTGGGTCGCGCTGAATCAAAGGGGGGAATCAGTTGATTTCCAGAACCAGTCCGATGGGACAATGATCTGAGCCAGAGATGGTGTTGTCGATGAAGGCCTCTTTGACCCATTTTTTCGTCAACATGTCCCCGGTGACAAAAAAATAATCAATGCGCCATCCGACATTTTTTGCCCTTGCCCCGAACCGGTAGGTCCACCACGAATATTTCACGGTATCCGGGTGCAGGAGTCGAAAAGTGTCCACGTACCCGTTTTGAGTGATTCTATCCAGCCAGTCCCTCTCAATTCTTAAGAAACCGGAATATTTCTCATTGGCTTTGGGGTTCTTCAGATCAATTTCGTTGTGTGCGGTATTGTAATCTCCCGTTATCACAAGATGTTTGCCCTGTTTTTTAAGCTGATCCGTATGGGCAAAAAAAGCTTGATAAAAATCCAGCTTATACTGAAGTCGATCTTCACTCATCTGACCGTTGGGGAAATACACGTTAAAAAAAACGAAATCATCAAAAGTCAGTTCAAGAATCCGGCCCTCATCGTCGAATTTTTTCTCGCCAATACCGTATTTTATGTCCTCCGGAGGAATTTTGGTGTAAACCCCCACACCGGAATATCCCTTTTTGGTTTGGCAATGGGACCAGAAGGATTGGTATCCGGGAATATTTTCAAGCTCCGGCGTGAGCTTTGAAGCTTGGAGCTTGGTTTCCTGAACCGCAAAGATATCCGCGTCCATATTGGCCAGAACATCCGCAAAACCTTTTTTCTGAGCGGCGTTAATGCCGTTCACATTCCATGAAATCAGTTTAATAATTTTGAGCGCCATGTTTTTTCAACCCTCCTTTTATCTTGATCGGTCAACCCCGATTTTAGGGCAGATCCCGGATGCCGGGCAACGGCTGCAAAAGGGAGAAATGGGTCGGCAAATGGTCTGACCCAGAGCCACCAGCATCTCATTATAGTCGATCCAGTATTTCCGAGGAAGTTTTTCTCTTAAAGCAAACTCGGTTTTTTCCGGTGTTCGCGTTTCCACAAAACCGATGCGGTTGCTGATTCGATGCACATGGGTATCTACACAAACGGCTGGTTGGCCAAAGCCTTCAGCCAGAACAAGGTTGGCGGTTTTTCTTCCCACCCCCGGTAAAGCCAGGAGTTTGTCCATGTCATCCGGCACGTTTCCGTCATATTGTTCCAGGATAATCCGGCTGATGGCAAGAAGGCGGTCGGCTTTGGTGTGGTAAAACCCCACGGGGTAAATCAACTTTTCTATGCTTTCCTTGGATAGGGCCTGCAAATCACGGGGGGTTCTGGCATGATCAAACAATCTTAGTGTGGCTCCCAGGGTCACTTCATCCTTGGTGCGAAGGGAAAGAAGGGTAGACATGAGAATTTCAAAGGGTGTGGACCCCTTGGCCCCGATGAAAGAAATCACCGGGGCATCCAGGTTTTTGTGGTTTTTTCTGATAATCCTGATGAACTGATCAATATCGATGGAAATCAATGGATTAACGCAAAGCCTCTATTTCTTCGCATGGCACTGGACACAACCCATGGGACCTGTTTTGGGCAGGGGCTTGTCCAGACTCTTCCGGGAGAATTCCAGCTTTTCATTGGAACCCTGAATTTCCTTGTGACAATTAATACACATATCATGGTAGGCGTTTTTATAATAGCGATAGGCTTTGTCCGGTTCTGTAACCAGCAGTGGAACAGATGAATCATGGCATCCGGATACGGAGCAGCCGCTTATTTTGTCGCTGCCCTCCCAGGTGTGGTGGCACTCCTTGCAGCTATAGTTAAAATGAGCGTCATGGGGAAACTCCACATCGCCTCTTTTGCTCTCCACATCTTCCGGCGGCGACAGGGTGATGGTTCCCAGGGGAATGCACAATTCTTCACTTGAAACCTGACCCGCTCCCACTACACCCATCAAGGCAACCATTAGCACAGCGCAGAATACCCTACTGAAATTTTTCTTCATCCTATCCATCCTCCTGATCCTATTCCAGCAATTTAAATGATTTAAATATGTTTAATTTGATGGCTTCGATTCCGTTGCATCCCGATGCCGGGAATTCAATCGATCCTATAGTTCTTGCCCAAATCTAACTACTTTGTGGATTAAAGAATGTCAAGAAAACTTCTATCGTTTCATGATTTTACCCGGCCTATGGCGATGATCCTTTCCAGCACCGGCGGGTGTGAGTAATTTAGAAACACAAACAACCGGTGGGGGGTTAGATTTGACAGGTTGTGAACCGACAATTTTTTCAGGGCCTTTTCAAGGGCCTCACCGCTTCCCGTGGTGGTCACGGCAAAACGATCGGCTTGGTATTCATGCCTTCGGGAAAGGAATTGAAAAAAAATGCCCACAAAGAAATCGATGGGGGAATATAAAAGACCGAAGAAAACAATGCCTGCATAAACCGATTGATTTTTCATGAAGAAAGCTTCAAAGAGCGCGGGGTAGGAAATAAAGCAGGACAAAATATAGAGCATGATTCCCATCTGAAGGATTCCCAAAACCAACATTTTTTGAATGTGGTTGAGCTTGTAATGCCCCATTTCATGGGCCAGTACGGCCAGGAGTTCTTCATCATCGTGGTTTTCCATCAGGGTATCAAACAGAACAATGCGCTTGTTTTTTCCAAACCCTGCAAAAAAAGCATTTGATTTGCCGGATCGTTTTGAACCGTCCATGACCTGAATACTGTTTAAGGGGAAGTGGATGGATTTGGCATATGCCATGATGGCTGTTTTCAGCCTGCCGTCTTCAAGCGGGGTATAGGTATTGAAAAGGGGCATGATCCAGTTGGGGGCGGCATACTGCAGGATGAAAACAAATGCGGAAACCGTGATCCAGCAGATCCACCATGCGTTTTCTCCCGCATATTCAAAGAAAAACAAGATGCCGGCCAGGAGCGGCCCGCCAATCAGCAAGGACAAAAAAAGAATTTTGATAAGATCTGCTGCAAAAGTTTTGGAATTGGTTTTGTTGAATCCGAATTTTTCTTCGATCCCAAAGGTGCCGTAGATTTTAAAGGGAAGGGAAAGGGCAGCTTTTAAAGCAACCAAAATCCCCATGTACAACATACCGGTGATGACCGGTCCCTGGTTAAAGCTGCGGACCCATGCATCCAGATTGGCGAAGCCTTGGCAAAACCAAAATAAAAGGATGGCAACGAAATCGGAGGATGAAATGATCCACCCGAACTTTGTATTGGTTTTTAAATAGGATTGGGCCTTAACATAATCCGTTTCTTCATAAATCCCTGAAAATGACTCGGGGACAGAGGGGCTGAGCACCTTAAGATTCAAAACATCCGCCACAAAGTGAAGGGTGAAGTCCGAAACAAGAAAAATCAGAATAAGAATGGATAGTGTGTTCATCGATAAAGTCACTTTGTCTAAAGGTTGAATATTAAAAGTAAGCGAAATTTAATCCCATGGCCATTCGGAGGCCCTGAAAAGGGTCTCATCCACCCAATGACCGGCGAAATTTCATATAGTATTTTTGGCTTGAGTGCGCAAATAAAATCATGTTGACCCTTTATAATCATTAAGTAAGTTTTACTATCTCCTGGAAAGCGCATGTTTTTAAGTCCCACTTTATCGCTTTAAAATATATTGACGTTTGGAAATGACAAAGGTATATGCTTTTGATATAAACAAAACAAACCTGATCGTATTTGTTCCCATTAGATGTTTCCAATGAAAGGAGAATTGAAGGAATGAAACTAATAGAAGAGGCTTTGAAAAGAGGGGCAACCACCCTATCCGAGCATGAGTCAAAGAAATTGTTGACCGAATATAAGATTCCCGTAACCCAGGAGAAGGTTGTTTCCACAGAAAACGATGCCGTGGCTGCGGCATCTGAAATCGGCTATCCTGTGGTTTTAAAGGGGTCTGGAGATGAACTGGCCCATAAAACTGAATTTAATTTAATTGCACTGGACCTGAGAAAGGAAGACGAGGTTCGGGAAGCCTTTAAAAGACTGACTACGAACCCCAAGGTTGCGGTAAAAGAAGTGCTGGTTCAGCAGATGGTGAAAGGCGACAGGGAACTGGTGGTGGGACTCACACGGGATCCCCAGTTCGGGCCCTGCGTTATGTTCGGCATCGGGGGCATTTTCACTGAAATTCTAAAAGACACTTCATTCAGGGTGGCCCCCTTAACACGTTGGGATGCCATGGACATGATGAACGATATCAGAGGCAAGAAAATCCTGGATGCCTTCCGGGGCAAACCTGCCATAGACCGGGAAATCTTGGCTGACATTCTCATGGCCGTGGGTCAAATCGGGATGGAACATGAAAGTGTAAAAGAAATTGATATCAATCCATTGAAAGTTATAAACGGCAAACCGGTGGCCGTGGACGCCCTTGTGGTTCTGGGCAAAGACTAACATTCTAAAAAAGCAACAGGGATAGTCCATTTTAAGCCATGACAATTCCCTGTTGTTTTTTTTGGCACCTGCTTCAGGGACCCTATGAACCCATGGATTTAATTGAGGCCATCAAAACCAGGAAAAGCATTCGCGCCTATTTGCCCAAACCGGTTTCAAAAGAGATATTACAAGAAATTTTGGCCCTATCCTGCCAGGCACCGTCGGGTGTCAACCAGCAGCCATGGGAATTCGCCATCGCGTCAGGACACGTCCTAGAGGAAATCACAAAGAGGAATATTGAACTCCTCACGGCAGGAGCACCCCAACAGCGGGACTATCCTTCACACGACAAACCAAAGGATAGCGTTTACAGAAAACGACAGGTGGCCCTGGCGGTTCAACTCTATCAAGCTTTGGATATTCAAAGAGACGATGTCCGGGGAAGGTTTGACTGGCTTCTTCAGGGAGCTGCTTTTTTCGGTGCACCTGCAGCCGTTATTATCTATACGGACAAGGCTCTGCCTGAAGCCGGCCCCCTCATTGATATCGGTGCGGTGGTTCAAACCCTCTGCCTTGGGGCCTTGCCCTATGGGTTGGGAACCTGCATTCAGAATCAGGGGGTTCAATACTCAGACATGCTGCGCCAAGTCCTGAACATTTCGGAAAACAAACGTATTGTGACTTCCATTTCAATCGGGTACCCGGATTTCTCCCACCCGGCCAATCAAATCAAAACCGGCCGGGAACCCGTTGAAAAACTATCGTCCTGGTACGGATTTTAAGCATCCATTTTAATAAGGAGGAAATCATGGATTTCAAATTTACCAAAGAACAAGAGCTATTAAGAGACGAATTTGACGAGTTTTTCCGGGAAGAAATGAAACACGCCCCCAAGGAATGGGGAGCCGGTGGCTTTGAAGCCATATATCACAGCGACGAGGGTTTTGCCTTTCATCAGCTGATCAAGAAAAAGCTGGCGGCCAAAGGCTGGATTTCGCGGGCCTGGCCCAAGGAATTTGGCGGCCAGGACGCGTCCATCATCGAGCAGATGATTTTCAGCATGGTGCACGCGTACTATCATGCCCCGGGAATTGACAGCTTCGGGGTGACCATGTTCGCCCCCACCCTCATGGTGGGAGGAACCGAAGAGCAGAAGGCCAAACTCCTTCCCCCCATTGCCCGGGGCGAGGTTCAGTACTGCCAGGGCTGGAGCGAACCGGATGCCGGATCGGATCTTGCCAACCTCCGAACCCAGGCCATCAAGGACGGAGACTACTATGTCATTAACGGCCAGAAGACCTGGACCACAGGCGGCCACCGCGCGGATCATATGTTTCTTTTGGCCCGGACTGATCCGGATTCCACCCGAAGCCGGGGCCTTTCGATCTTCAACGTGAAGATGGACCTTCCGGGAGTTGAAATCCGACCCATTCTCCACATGAACAAGGCCCACTACACCAATGATGTGTATTTCAAGGATGTGAAGGTTCATGTGTCCGAACTCGTGGGCAAGGAAAACGAAGGATGGAACTTAACCCGCCAGACCATGAACTTTGAAAGATCCGGCATCGGCGGTTTCATCGGCGGCAAACGAACCGTTATGGAGATGGTGGAATTCGCCAAGACCACCACAAGGGACGGCAAACCCCTCTGGGATGATCCCTTGGTGAAAAGGAACATCGCCCAGCTGTGGGCGGATTATGAAGTGGGAAGAGCCATGTCCATGCGCATCAGCTGGCAACAGGAAAAAGGCGGCCGAGTTTTTTCACCGGCCCTGGCCTCGGCCAGCAAAGTTTTCGGTTCGGAGCTTTCCCAACGCGTGGCCTACTACATGACGGATCTTCTGGGTCAATACGGACAGATTGAAAAATCCCAGTGGGCGCCCCTGGATGGCAGGGCTCCGGAAACATATCAGTTCTGCCCGGCCCAGAATATTTTTGCGGGAAGCTCGGAAGTTCAAAGAAACCTAATTGCCTGGGTGGGATTGGGTCTGCCGAGGTTCAAGTAAGTGAAGTGTGATGGGTGATGAGTGTTGGGTATAAAAAATAAAAAAGGTGAAGCTCCAGAGGAGCGACATGTTAATAGGAGGAAACCATGAATCTTGATTTTACGCCAGAGCAGGAAATGCTCCGCAAGTCTGTTGCGGAATTTTTGACCAAAGCCTGTCCCATGGAAATCATAAAGGACATTGAAGATAGCGACAAGGGGTTTGACCCCAAAA
>VMSV01000147.1 GCA_013791935.1 Desulfobacteraceae bacterium
AGTTTTAAAAATAAATCAGCAAGCAAATTCTCCGAAGAAGATACTTCGTTGAATTTGCTTGCTGATTTATTTTTAAAACTAAAATTGAGGCCCGGGTTATTGTTTTAAGTGAATGATATTTATACAAGACTGACGCGTCAGTCCTTATTATATTGTACAACTTTATGTGTCAAGCATTATTTATGTCAGTCCGATGATGATTTTATTTTTTCGACATTAAAAGGCTTGTATGTTAATAACATTGGAGATTTTTTCATCCATCTATTATTTTTTAAGGACCGACTTGACCGTCCTTGTCACACTTTGAGATACTTTCAATGTAGATTTTATATATATTTTATTGACTAAATCATGATTTTGATTTAGTGTGCATTCAAATATTAACTATTTGTTATACAATATAAATATTCCATTCGACAGGATGTTCCATCGTCGATGATATTTTTGTCGTTCACCTAAATTACAAGTTGGAGGAAATATATCCCTATGAACAACAACGCAATTAATATGAAAATCGGAGATCTTTCAAGGATCAGCGGAATATCTCGAAGTTCAATACATTACTACATAAGAATTGAACTTCTTCCTCCTCCTGAACAGAAGAATGGTAAAATCGCCTATTACGGTGAGGAACATTTAGAATTATTAAAGCAAATTAAATCAATGCGCGATGAAGGATTATCCTTATATATTATTAAACAGATGCTTTCAAATAAAGTAAGCAAGGATATCTCCTCCCTTGCTGTTCAAAAGCAAAAAGCTCCCGTAACGCAAATAAGAGATAAAGAAACAAAAAAACAAATGATCATTGAAGCTGCAGCAAAAATATTTTCAGAGAAGGGATATTTTCAAACCAATATCAGCGATATTACGGATGAGTTAGGTATTGGGAAAAGCTCATTTTACCTTAGTTATAAGAATAAAGAAGAAGTATTTTTGGCCTGCATAGATAATATCTTTCAGGATCTTTGGAAAGAGGATTTTCCCAAAATAAACAGGGAGACCGATGTCGCCAGCAAATTAAGAATGAGGGGATATGCGTTTCTAAAGGCCTACCCACGCATTAAAGACATTGTGTTATTGGCCCGTGCCGCATCCGTCGGCGCTGAAGATAAGACATCACATAAAATTGAGGATATTACCGCGAAAATTGTTTCACCGGTTCTCAAGGACCTTAAAATACTCAATAGCCTTGGAATTTATGATAAATTTGATCCTGAACTCATCGCTTTCGCCATGGTTGGCGCTGCAGAAGCCATCGCTTATCGCCTTACCATGGATGATAAGTATACTCTTGAAGATGGATTTAAAACGCTGGACAAAATTAACTATTTTTCTCCTAAATTAACGGAGTAACATCCATTTCTTTGGGACATGCAATCTTTTCTAAAAAGAAAAAAGATCAGCGCCTCCGGTTACAGGGATAGCCGTGCCAGTCATGTAGCTTGAATGGTCGGAGCCCAGAAAGGCGACCAGTGGAGCTACTTCATCCGGATTTCCCATCCGTTTTACCGGAATCCTATCCTTGATTTGATCCAGCATTTTCGGATCATGCATTTTGACCGCTTCTGTTCCGATAAATCCCGGCAGTACGGCATTGACGGTAATGCCATACCCGGCGCCCTCCAGGGCAAGGGATCGGGTCAAACCGATGATGCCGGCTTTGGAGGCCCCATAACCCGGTTGAGCAAGCGCACCTCTCAACCCGACAAAAGAGGAAATGTTAACAATCCGTCCCCATTTTTGTTTTTTCATATAGGGCCATACCGCCTGAATACAGTTGAAAGCGCCGGTTAAATTGATCTTCAAATCCCGTTCAAACATATTTAAAGTCTGTTTTTCCATAACCGCCATGTTGTCCATCACGCCGGCATTATTCACCAGGATATCGATCCTACCCATTTGCTTGAGCGTTTCTGAAACAACCGCCTGAATTTGCGCCGGTTGCGTTACATCCATCTTATGCCCTAAACTTCGGACACCCATTTTTTTAATTTCATCGGCAGTTTGTTGAGTTCGAACCTTATCGGTCCCGCTGAAATGGGCGGCGAGCTTACCGTACTCAGCCATTTTATCTTTATCCGTCACGTCATTTTCAATCAGGAGATCGGTCACCACAACATCTGCTCCCGTTTCTCCTAAAAAAAGTGCGATTGCGCGTCCAAGCCCTCTTGAGGCGCCGGTAACCAGAGCGACTTTTCCTGTCAACGATATCATATTGAAGACTCCTCTATTTCACCGTAAGGGTTCCAATCTGCTGCAGTATGGCCAATTCATCTCGCACAATTATTTCTTCGACAATCAGGCCATCTTCAAATCGGAAACTCGCCATGGCCTGCCAGCTTACCGTGACTGGCTCGGTGAATATCACTACAGGAGGGGTAATGCCGGGCCGATTTTTAACTGCTCCTCCTGCTTTAAAAACAGCAGTATGCTTCACATGGGCGAAAACAGAGTTCCCATCCGCAGCAAAATTTATAAACTCGGTCTTCATGGATTCGAATTGAGACAAAGCCAGTTCGAGTTTTGTTTCTATCGATTTAACCCCGATAATCGGGTCATTTCCCACAAAGTCTTGTCTGGCGTCTGCAGCAAAAAGGACGGACATCGCGCTGGCGGCCTTATTGTCTATGGCATTAAAATACTTCTTTACGGCGGCGATGTTTCCTTCTTTATTACCGTCGGTAATTTTATTGTCAAAACAACCAGTAATCATAAAAGGCAAGGCAATAACAAGAAGGATCAGTACAGCATAAGAACTCATTGCATAATTTATTTTTTCCATAAACTTACCCCCATCAGATTCGGAGAAAAATACAAATGAATTTGGAATAATCAACCTATGGAACGCTCTTGTCCTTCCCAGAACTTCTTTTTTAAATCTTTTCTGAGAATTTTCCCGACAGGCGTCGTCGGCAGAGTATTTTCAAAAGTAATTGATTTGGGACATTTATATCCTGCAAGCTTTCTTTTGCAAAATTCTATGATTTCTTCTTCTGTTGCAGATTGATTTTCTTTCAGGACAACCACCGCCTGCACGCGTTCACCCCATTTCTTGTCCGGTGCGGAAACAACCGCAGCCATAGCAACGGCGGGATGTGTGTATAAGACATTCTCAACTTCTTTAGGGTACACGTTTTCCCCGCCGGTAACAATCATGTCTGCTTTTCGATCCACCAAAAAAAGGTAATCTTTTTCATCCATATACCCCATATCACCCGTATGGTACCACCCACCCCTTAATGCTTTTCGGGTCAGCTCAGGATTTTTCCAATATCCCATCATGACATGTTTTCCCCTTACTGCGATCTCCCCGATTTCACCTATTTTCATTTCGTTGTCCTGCTTATCAAAAATCTTAACCTCCGCACAGATAGAAGGTTTTCCGGCACTGGTTAAGAGTTCCGATTTTTCCCCGTCAAGAACATGGTCTTCTTCAGATAGCCTCGTAACACCGCACGCTTCGGTCATGCCGTATCCCTGGCTAAGGATATTTCCGAATTTCTGAAGACACTGTTTTAAAATCTCGGTGGGGAAAGGGCTTCCTGCATACGAAACAGATCGAAGACTGGATAGATCATAGGTATCAATATCCTCTATCTGGAGGAGCCAGCCGTAAATCGTTGGAACCGCATTGATATGCGTGCATTTTTCATCCTGAATCAGTTTAAGAATATTTTCCAATGCAGGTTTTCTGTTAATCGCGACCTTTCCACCCACCATTAATACAGCCAATGCGGGCCAGAAAGACACGTGAAAAAGGGGTAACACAAAACATGTGGTGTCATCCTTAGTAAAACTCGAAGAAAGATTTGCAGCGATGATGGCCGTCATGATGCCTCGATGAGACATCATCACACCTTTTGGCAACCCTGTTGTCCCCCCTGTATACATCAGAATTGCCATTTCCTCCTCATCGACGACTGTCGTGGGTTCAGTTTCAGAAGCAGTGTTTAGCATATCTTCATAATTCGTAAATCCATTCACTTTCATTTCTTGATAATCGATAAAACCTTCTACCTTATCATCCAATAAAATGCATTCACGAACCCCGGGAAGCGCTTTTAATATTTCAACTCCCTTTTTTTCATAACCCTCCCCCACAAAAAGACACGAAGATTCACTGTCATTTACGATAAATATAATTTCATCATTCGAAAGCCTGGTGTTCAAAGGGGTCACACTCATTCCAAGTTTGGCAGCCGCAAAATAAACTTCAAGGAATTTGAAGGTATTGTCCGTCAGGACAGCGAGCCGATCCTTATCCTTAAATCCTTTATCCGTTAATGCATTTGCGAGACGATTAATTCGATGGTTGAACTCCTTATAGGTCAATCGAGTACCTTCGAAAAAGATGGCCTCCCTGTCCGGATAACTCAAGGCAGTTTTTCTCGGAATATCTCCTAATGTATACATTCGTGTCTGTCCTCTTCAAAAAAAATGGTTATTTCATTTCAGTTATTATTTTACTTCTTTATGCAACGATAGGGTTTATCCTGCGCCGTGACGTATCCACACCCAGTAACCGGGCGAGATTGCCTCCAAAGATCTTAGCACGATCTTCATGGGTTATTGCCGGATATCCGTACTCCCGCTGGAGATCCTCGGATATTTGAAAATCCCGCATCCCTTTCACGGCCGCAGCAATCTGCGAGCCAAAACCGGCATAATCCGTACCCCAGATTATTTTATCCGGACCCACCCATCTCAATGCTTCACCGATAATCTTTCCAAACTTTCTAGGAGAACTCATAGCCCATGGAACCAAAAGGCTAAGACAAACATAGACATTGGGATGCCCCATGGCCACCATGTTCAAATCGTCACAATGGGGGTATCCCATATGAAAAGCGTTGATTTTTAAATCCGGGAAATCCCTTGCCACATCATCTATCAATATGGGTAACGCATACTTGCTTTTCCCGGGTGGTACCCAGCAAAAGCCGGTGTGAATATCCAACACAATATCCAGCTCTTCTGCTCTTTTATAAAATGGCCAAAGTTCCGGATCATTTATATAGGTATCTTCAGGAGGGTAGAACTTAAATATTTTGGCGGTTTTTTCTTTTACCCAATATTCCATTTCCCAAATTGCATTTTTTACCCCTCTGTGCTTGATCGGTGAAATGTTGGGTTGATACATAAATCGCTCCGGATTTGTATCAACAATTTTTTGCATTTCACCATTGGTGCACCACCGCGAGGAATAACCTGTGGTATCCATCATGGATTCCGGCAGCAAACAGGCGATATCCACACCATGTTTATCCATTGCTCTGATAATATTTTCCGGATCTTTATTTTTTTCAAGTTCCCATTCTTCAAAGCCTGCAAGACTTTCAGGTGGCATGCCAACCAATAGCGGACGACTTATCGAAGCAATTGCGCGCCACCACATTTGAACCCCTGGAAAGTGTTCTACGGTTTCCATATCGCCTATTAAATGGCACTCAGGATCGATTTTAAAAAAATCATCTTTTATAATTTCGGCGCTCATGACTTTTCCTTTCATTGAAAATCAGATCTCCTCTTGAGAAGCCTATATTTGCGGAAAACCTTCCATTTTTTTGAGTGCCTTTTTTAGCCGGTCACCGAATTTCGTGCCCGCAAGCCACAGCTCAGGAAAGTATTTTTCCCTCCCGGTGACCGGGTTCACGGCACATTCAAGAAAATGGCTGGCACCGAATTCGGAAAAACATTGCTGACAACGAATACATTTGATGATCTCTTTTTCGCGGCCGGTTTTCACCTTGACCGGCCAGAACGGATCGGCCAGAGATTGCCTGCCCAGTTGGATGATATCCACCGACTGTTCCTTGATCGCTTTTTCGGCGCAAGCGGGAGTTAGAAAGTTGGGAACCAAAATAGGCAACCCATTGGTTGCTTTTTTGAAGCCGGCTGCCCAGCGGGTAAAATCACCTTCGCCGTCCGGGGCAAATGCGCTGCCCATAGCCTCGTAGCTGCCTTGGGAAACATTGATAGCATTGACTCCAGCGTCTTTTGCCATGGCCGCCACCTGACACTGTTCATCATGCGAGATGCCTCCGGGTTGAAGCTCATCGCCTGAGAGACGGCACCAAACCGGCTTGTCGGGTCCGACTTTTTCCCGAATTTTCTTGATGATATTGATCAGAAAACGGGCTCTGTTTTCGAGACTTCCGCCATATTCATCATGACGCTTGTTCATCTTCGGTGACAGAAATTGATGAATCAGATAACCATGGGGGCTGTGGATTTCGACAGCGTCGAACTCCAGATTAAAGGCGTCCTTTGCCTGAACGGCCATGCGATCTTCCAGGTCCTTGATTTCCGGAATTGTCAATTCCCGCGGGACATCCCCCCAGATAAAATGATAAGTCTCTGGATTCATTTTGGATAGAGTGTCCTGTAAAAATTGTTGAAAGTCCTCTGAAAAATATTCTTCATCCGTCATATTGATCAGTCCGTCTATATCCATGGCCTCGAGGGCTCCGGGAACCCTTTTGCTCAGTTGCGTGATATTGCCCTTGCTTTTTTTGAAATAATCCCTGAGATCCATGCATAGCGGTACGCATGAAGGCGCTGCAGCCGGGACATCCGGTCTACCGACATTGGGGTGGCCCTGGCGTCCCCAGCCGGGACTCAACTGAATGGCCATTTTACAGTCGTAATAATGAATTGCTTTGATGATCTCACTCCAGAAACGATAATAGCGATAATCTGTAAATTTTAAAGGATTCATCCCCTCAGACCCCGCCCAGTCATAGGGATTGACCATGGCCGCCGTGGTGGTGATGAGCCCGAAGCCGCCCCGTGCTCGTGTGGCATAATGCGCCAGATAGTGATCACTGGGATAACCGTCTGGAGCGGAATATCCTACATTCATCGGTGCAACCGCCAGTCTGTTCTTCAGTTCCATGTTGCCGATGGTAATCGGCTCGAACAAGGCATCATAACTCATAATTTATCTCCTTTTATTTATAGATCTTTCCAACTAAGCCCATGACTTTGGAAACCCCTTAAACTGCATGATCATATTTTTTGCCATTTCATCACTAATTGGAGAAAAAACCATTTGCTTGTAATCCCGGAAGTGGCGTTGCATGTCATATTCCATTGTGTAACCATATCCTCCGAGAATTTCCATTCCCCAAATGGCAGCTTTTTCAGATGCTCTGGCAGCCACTACCTTTGCCATACATGCTTCCACCTGAAATGGCTTTTTGCTATCAGAAAGCCAGGCACATTTATAAATTAGATTCCGTGCATTTTCTATTTCAATGGCGATATCGGCCAAATAGTGTTGAAGGATCTGAAACCGGGCAATCGGTCCGCCAAAAGCATGCCGTTGTTTTGCATATTCGGAAGCTTCTTGAAAGGCAGCTTTGGCTATACCCAGACTTAGCATCGCAGTGCCGATTCGTTCGTTATTAAGGCTCATGAGCAACTCGTTCCATCCGTTGTTCAATGTTCCAATCAGTTTATCTTTAGGCACCATAACGTTATCATAAAAGACTTCGTTGGTTCCGGCAGCATGGCAACCCACTTTCGGAATCAACCGGGTTGAGAGTCCTTGGCTATCTCTTGGGACAAGAAAAACCGATAATCCATTGTGTCGACTGGCATTTGGATCGGTAATAGCAACCGTGGTAATATAATCTGCGACATGGGCTGCTGTGATGAACACTTTTTGTCCATTTATCAGCCAATGATCCCCTTTATCAACAGCAGTCGTTTGAATCGCTCCCAAAATATCGGTCCCACCGCCGGGTTCAGTGAGGCCTAAGGCGAATTTCAGCTTTCCTTTGGCAAGCTTTGGTAAATATTCTTTTTTCTCTTGTTCTGTTCCAAGATTATGAATAACGGAAGCACCCAAATTTGAGGCCCCCATTCCCAATGCCACGGCCACTGAAGCAGTGGCAATTTCCTCTGTCATGCACATAGATGTAACAAGATCAAGCCCTTCACCACCATATTCCTCTGGGATGGATGCGGCGAAAAAACCCAAGTCGCATATCTTGTCCCACAATTCATCGGGAACAAAATCACAGTTTTCATCCATCCAGCGAACATATTCAGGCGTTAATTCTTTTTTACAGAAATTTCTGACTTCTTTTTGAATCAATTCCTGTTCTTGAGTAAAGGCAAAATCCATTTTATCCTCCCATTGTAAAACTTTCAACTTCAGTTTTGTATATCTTTAATCGGGAATTTCGTTTGCTATTTAATTTCAATAGATTCTGAATATCCCTTCAACATCTCAGAGGGTTATGCTTGCTTATTATCAGAGTCAATGTTGGCCTTTTTCTGTTTCTCCACAAATAATGTTGAGTCCTTTAAAAACATCTCCCTTGCCTTTACCTTTTCAGGATCATTGCTAAGCCACTGGATGGCGTTTCGTTCCATAGCCAGAGCAGCATCCAAGCTGCTGCATTCAAGCGAACGCATCATGACTTCCTTTCCCATTCGAAGCGCATTTACCTCTTTGGAACCGATGTTTGAAACAATTGCATCCAGCTGATGGTGAAATTCCTCATCCTTGAATACGCGGGTAAGAAAACCCATCTCGTACATTTCACGCGCTGTATAGTCTTTACGCCCGCTGTAAATTATCTCCCGTGCACGATAAATCGGCATGGCACGGGCAATTCTAACGGTACCGCCCCATCCCGGTAGTATCCCCATATTGATTTCCGTCATTCCGAACTTAGCGGACTCACTGGCGTAAATGAGATCACACATCAGCGCCAACTCCAATCCACCTGCCAGACAGTGTCCATCGACTTTTGCAATCACAACCTTTTCACAAAGCTCAATGGCTTTGCCAACTCCATAACCATCATGTGCAAGCCAGTTCAGGGAAGATTTATGTTCGGCTATTGATGGAAATATACTCAGATCACCTCCCGTGCAAAAGGCTTTTCCATTTCCTGCCAGCACGACCACCCCGACTTCAGTTAAATCTCTAACTGCCTGAAAGGCATTTTGAATTTCCGAAGCCATCTCCAGGTTAATGGCATTATATTTTTCCGGCCTGTTCAAAGTTATTGTACAGACCGGGCCTTTTTTTTCATAAATAATGGTCGAATATTCCGGCATATAATATCCCTTGTATCTTTTTTTTATTTTTCAATTACATACGTTTTAACTAATTGAGTAATACGATTGGTTTAATCCCGACTTAATCCAAAGGGTCTGAACATTGGCAAAGCGCAATCATCTGATATGTCTTCAAAAACCACTTCCACATCCATACCAATTTGGATTTTGTCATGATCACATTCAACGATTCTAGTCATCATTCGAATTCCTTCATCAAGATCCACCATGGCTAAAACATAAGGCAAGTCCGGCATAAATTTTGGTTCCACCATGTCCCTGGTAATTGTGAATGAATAAACCTTTGCCGTTCCTTTCGCCTCTGTCCAGCCCAAGTTCCCGGACCAGCATTCAGGACAGAATTTTCTTGGATAAAATATTTTCGCTTCACACTCATTACAAGTCTGAATTAATAATTTATGTTCTTTGGTTCCCTTCCAATATTCTTTTGACCACGGTTGTATTTTTGGTATTGGTTTTTGATACGTTTGGTTCATGACAACTCCCTCCCCCATATCGTTGCTATAAAATTCATTCCGGAACCGCCGGAAGTGTTTTGGAAAACATATTTTGCGTTTTTCACTTGTCTCTCCCCGGCCTTGCCCATTAACTGACGAGCGGTTTCCACATAGGTGGCAGTACTCACACCTGATCCGGTATGCCCACGTCCGACCGCATCCCCAATAGGTGACCAAGGAAGTTTTCCTCCAGGCCAGGTATGCCCCTCTAAAAACATCTTCCCAGCCTGTCCTGGTTCACAAACTCCCAACCATTCCATAATCTGAGGATGCCCTACCGGGTAAGCAAGGTAAATATTCCAGATATCAATGTCTTCCTTTGTTATTCCGGCCTGATCAAATGCGGCCTTTGCGGCTTCTTTGGATTGAATTGCATTTTTCTCTGGCCTCCTGAGCACAGGAGAAGCTCCCCAGTAAACGGCTCCTTCACCGAGTTTATAAACAGGTGTCTTTGTAATTTTGGGGGCCAATTCAGATGAAGTCACGACCATCGCCGAACCTCCGTCTGCCAGGATGTTTCCTTCCCGGCGGTGCAGAGGATCGGAAACCAGGGGCGATGATAATACCTGCTCTACTGTCGGTGCCGGCTTTTTATAAAAAATGGAATTGGGATCAAGGCTCGCCCATTTCCGCAAAGAAACCACAACAGCGGCCATTTCTTCCGGCGTAACCTTTGATTCATACATATATCGCTGGGTCCCCATGGCAATGACACCATTATAAGTTGTCCCAAACGGATATTCCCATTGCATATCCATTCCTGCCAATGCGAAAAAATTGATCAGGTCGTCCATAGGTATCGTTGAATGAACCGTAACGTGCGGAATCAAAACAGTTTTTGCTACGCCACTCTGAATCCACTGCTCGGCCAGCCGCAAGCAATTGGATGTTGAGGCTCCTCCGGCGTTACAGATGCAAACATCTCTGCAACCTTTTAACCCTAATTCTTCGGGTATTTTCCCAAAAGATATTTCCGCCGACAGTTCGTTTTGTGCCTGAGGAGCAACTGTTATAACACCCTCAATATCATTTTTATCCAACCCGGAATCTCTTACCGCCTCAATACAAACATCATAAATGATATCCCATCGGCTCCTTTCAGGCATGACTCTGGTAGGCGCTTCACCGATACCGATAATGGATAGTTTTTCTTTTGTCATTTCATTGACTCCTTTTATTATTCAAATTCATCTGCACTATACTTGCGGAAGCCTCTTCGTTTAATTGAATTGTTTTTTAGATAATCACTTTTACTTTTCACCCACGGGCCTCCGCAAGTTTGTCACCTTCTTTTTCTATCTTCTACCCATTTTGCGGATACTATCCGGAGTAAAATCCTTCACATCAAGATTTTCAAATTTGAGAGTTGTTCCTTCAAGTCCGTTGATTCCATTCCAAGAATATTCCTCAGATTGAAGATCGTACATTGCATAGACACGCCACATATAGGCTGGAACAGTATAGGCTTGGAGACCTTCGCACAAGTGTGATCTCCATAAATTTCCGCGTGTATCCCATTTATCATGGATCAGGATTTGCCATGAATCTTCATCAAAATACATCCTGCGCTTTGAATAAATATGACGTTTGCCTTCCTTTAAAGTCGCCTCCACCACCCAGACCCGGTGCAGTTCCCATCTGACATAGTCTGGATTCAGATGATGTGGTGTCAGCAAGTCTTCTCTTTTTGCCATCTCTTGTTTGTAAATATTGTAAGGGACAATCATTTCTTGTTTGCCAACAAGCTTCCAATCAAAATAATCAAGTTCCCCATTGAACCCATAAGCATCATCGTACGTGACATATCCTCCAAATGTCGGGTTTGGTGTGTCATAAGCAATGTTCGGCGCCCGCCTAACCCTGCGCTGTCCTGGAAGATACTGCCAGGTTCCTCTTTCTGTATTCGTAAAGTCCAATGGGCCGTTAACCACAAGGATTTCACCTTTTCGTCCTGGTGGATCATTCATTGATAAAAGAAACATCGTAATATAGCCGTTAAAGGTCTCCGGAGTAACGTCTTTGTCATGATAGGGATATTTTATCTTCACCGTAGACTCTCCACCAACGCTAAAACGTCCATCCGAACGGATAATCCCACTTAATTGTTCTTGGGTCCTGTCACCTCCCACATAAGAGGCAAAATAGTTGAATATCACTTCCGGACCTTCTTTTGGGATTGGGAATGGAACTCCAATAATGGCGTTTTGGACACCGAAATTGTCACCTTTTTGGGTTAGCTCTGCTTTAATTGCATTTTCATAAGTGGCATCATACACCCATTGAGGCACTGCAAATGTCCTGCGAGTGGGGTAAACATCCAAGCGATAGCTTTCTGGATATTTTTTTAACATCGCCAAGGTTCCTGGAGATATTTTGTCTGCATACTGATCCGCGTTTGCGGCAGATACACTGTATAGCGGTTTTTCATCGGCAAAAGGATCGGGAAATCTTCCGCCGGTTGTTGCAGGATCCCATCCTTTAACACTCTCTGGAATAGTCGTCAAACCACCGCCCCATGCGGGAATGCTCCCGTCGGCGTTACCTGCTCTTTCTGCCCCATAGGGGGTCAGTTCATTTTTCAATTTGTCAGCTTCTTCTTTCGTTACCTTCGCCTGCAAAGGCAACGCAATACAGAGCATGACGAACGCCAAGATTATTGCTCTGAATCTTTTTGATATAGTGATGGCCATGTTTTTTCTCCTTATTTAATCTTATTTAGAAGGTATATTTCAGGTTCATGCCGATAAAATCACGGTCTGCAAGACCACTCCGGTAGGGGTTAAAATACTCAACGTATTTAAGTTCCATTTTATAGACACTTCTCCAAACCAATGTAACTCCAATAGAAGCACTATCCGCTCCTTCCGTAAATGTCTTATTGGGAGAATTACCGGCAGGATTTCCTTTGTATGAAATGGGCATGTTCATATCCAGATCAGTCAACACCTGGTAATATTTCGGTGTTACCGAGATAGAATACCCCCAGGAATAATCACTCGATGTCATATCTTCACCGTCTACGCCCAGCACCTTGTTAAATCCGATTTCTCCGGCTAAAGCCACATCATCAAAAATAGGGTTTTCGCCAAGGGTGTACAGCGCTGCCATTTGGCCCTGAACCATATTGCAGTCCTCATAGACACCTCTAACGCTAAGAGGGAAATTGTTGCGATAGGTAAATTCGCCACTTAAACTTACACCATTTATAAAAGTACTGACACTCATTCCGTATAGTTTGACGTCTTCCGGGTAACTGAAATAATAGTTCATTGCGGTGGGGGGAACTAAGGGGGGGACAACCAAATGAATCAAAGGGGATTTCTCATGGTAATTGATATAATAAAATCCAAATTCCGTTTGAGCAAGTCTTTCGGCCCGATAAATAAAGCCAAGACCATATTGTCCGTCATCTCTGGTGAGTTGATCCTTTCCTCTTGGAGCAACCGCATAGTAGGGCGGATAAGGACTAGGCAGTATTACTCCCCTTCCCGCCTCCCCTACCAGATCCATATCACTATAATAGCTTCCCGGTTGATTGAAAATGTGGTGTTCCCATTCCCATTGGTAAAATCCCATCGCAGTAAGGTTATTAAGAATATCCATACGAAGTGAAGCCGATTCCGAGGGCATATATACTTCTTTGAGTTCCACCCCGGGTATGTTGGCTGCTGTCAGGTCCGCATAGGACATGGCGGATGCAACACCTCCGGGAAGAAACAGCTGTTCGCCCCATGCTATTACCTGCTGGCCGGCACGAAAGTCCACTGGATGACCACCCAAGGAAAAATTGGAATAAAAAAAATAGTCCAGAAACTGAGTTTCCGTACCCATAATATCTTTGACGGCGCTGTCAAACTTGTCCGGCTTGCTAATGGCTCCGGCCAGATAGTTATTGTTGGACCAATGCTTGTCAAGTCCAGGGTTGGAATTATCACCCATATAAACAAAATCATAAAACGCTCTGGGCCGGGCAAATACTCCCACTTTTTTGTACTGGACGTCGATGTCCGCAATGGCTGTCCACCGATTATTAGTCATGTCCCACTGTTCAAAATTCCATCCGCCATCATTTGCGTTAACGTCTTTCATGGCCTTGGTGTTCAGGTCCCTGTCCTCGACACGCACCCCTCCAGCCCAGGACAGGGTTACGTCACAATCTATTTTCGTGTCGTCGTTTGGCTCGAACGTCATGGCTTCTGCTGATCCGAAAAATGACATCACAGCAAAAACCATGGCGCCCAAGAATAAAATGCCTCTTCGTTCCGTTAGGTTCTTCATTTTCATCTCCTTTTCGGTGGTTTAATTGTTTCTCATGATTATTTCATTTTATTTCAATAAAATAGAGTATGTTAAATTATAGCTCAGCGTTATCCGCTCGATTTTTTTTTTCAATTAATTGGCGCAATTTGAGACTCCATTTGAGTAGGGAAGCCTTTATCAACAGAAGACTCTTTAAAAGATGCGATTGCCAGCGTTTTTCTGTTAATCAATAAGTAGTGAATTTGGTTATTATGAAATAGATATAAATTATATAATAGACTGACGCGTCAGTCCTAATTATATTACACGATTTTATATGTCAAGCATTATTTATGCTAACCAGACATTGATTTATTTTACTTTTTATGACCATGTTATGGCGCAGGTGGTAATTGGATGGAACTCACGGAGGGCGTGCACTTAGAGTCTTTTTTAATACAATTTTGAAGCTTTTTCAGGTTTTAAAATACGGCTTTGAACGGCCAATTAGGTACAAAGATGTTTTAAATAATTTTCAATCAAACTTATACTATAAGGACCGACTTGTCCGTCCTTCATTTCAAACGTCATATTTATTCATCTTTAACTTTTAAACCATGACGGTTCAGCTGTTCACTTTTGGTTTCTATATCCGTGTTTGACCGTTATAACTTCGCCAGTGAATCGGACTTGAAACTCGCTGCCCAACAGCAAGCGATATACCTTGAATCACAGATGGGCGCAGTTTCGGGCGCAATTGCCGATTTTGAGCAAAAAAAAAATAGGCTGGCAAATGATGCTAACCTATTGATTTTATTTGGTACGCCCGGCCCGACTCGAACGGGCGACCTACGGATTCGAAGTCCGGCGCTCTATCCAACTGAGCTACGGGCGCAAGCACAAAGCCATTGCAGGGCAAACTGCAATGGCTTTTATTAACATGGGGTGAGTGATGGGGCTTGAACCCACGACAACCGAGGCCACAACCCGGTGCTCTACCAGCTGAGCTACACCCACCATGAAAGTGTTATGTGGTTTAACAGATTGCTTTCTCCTTTTCAAGCTGTTTTATGAGGTTTATCCATTCTGCAGACAAAAAACTTATTATTGACCAACACGCCTTGAATGCTATAGTTTACCCCTTCAATTCAATAGGCAAAGAGAGGTGAGCTTGACAGGTTTTCATAAATTCATCATAAGAATTGTATTAGGGGCTGTTTTTGCAGTGATTTTATCCAGGTTCTTTTTCCCTGATGCCGGGCTTCCTCATATCATTGGCCTTGGCATTATCCTGGTCGGCCTGGCCTATGCGGCCGAGTATTTCCGAATCCGCAGAACCAAAAAATGATTTTTTTCTTTAGGCCCCTCGGGAGCTCCAAGCGTTGAAACAGATTATCCTCGGCACGGCCGGACATATTGATCATGGCAAAACCTCCCTGGTGAAAGCCCTCACCGGAACCGATACGGACCGGCTCAAAGAAGAAAAAGAACGGGGAATCACCATAGAACTGGGTTTTGCCTCCCTGGATCTTCCGGGTGGTCGCCACCTGAGCATTGTGGACGTTCCCGGGCATGAAAAATTCGTTAAAAACATGGTGGCCGGAGCCTCCGGAATTGATATGGTGGCCATGATCATTGCCGCAGACGAGGGGGTCATGCCCCAGACCCGTGAACATCTTGAAATCTGCGCCTTGCTGGGAATCCGATACGGCCTTGTGGTGCTCACCAAAGCCGACATGGTGGATGAAGAATGGCTTGAACTGGCCAAAGAAGACGTGATGGATTTTGTTCAAGGCACCTTCCTTGAGGATCAGCCCATGATCAGCGTTTCGTCCACCACGGGAGCGGGAATTCCGGAACTCTTAAAAGCCCTGGATGACCTGACCAACGAAGTGCCCGAGCGATCGGCCACCGCCCTCTTCCGGCTCCCGGTGGACAGGGTGTTCACCATGAAAGGTTTTGGAACGGTCATTACCGGGTCTCTGATTTCAGGCAAAATACGTGTGGGAGAGACCATCATGGTCTACCCCTCGAGAGTCACCTCCAAGGTTCGAGGAATCCAGGTTCATAACGATTCCGTGGAAGAAGCTTATGCCGGCATGCGAACCGCCATCAATTTTCAGGGTCTTGAAAAAGCTTCGGTGAATCGGGGGGATATTCTGGCAAGACCGGGCACCTTAAAGCCCAACTTCATGGCAGACCTGGATTTCAAATACCTTAAGAGCAATGTCAAACCCCTGAAGAACCGCACCCGTGTGAGGTTTCACACAGGAACCAGCGAAATTCCAGGCAACCTCATTCTTCTGGACCGGGAGGACATAAAACCCGGGGAATCGGCAGTGGTTCAAATCCGGTTGGATGAACCGGTAAATATCGTAAAGGATGACCGGTTTGTGGTTCGAAGCTATTCCCCGGTTCGAACCATCGGCGGAGGGAATATCCTCAACCCCATTCCGGAAAAGCATAAACGCTTCAGCCCGGAGATCACCGAAGGACTTGAAACCCTCATCCAGGGATCTTCCGAAGATTTGATCGCATACCATGTGAAGACCTCCGGAGTGTCAGGGCTTTCTTTTTCGGATCTTATCCTGATGACAAACCTTCCTGAAAAAGCCCTTTCCCAAGCCGTCCAGAGTCTTTTGTCCGACAAAACCCTGATTTTAACCGATAAGGAAAACCAGGTTTACATCCACCGAGACACCTCCCTGGCCATACAGGAACAGGTCCGGCGCTATCTCACGGATTTCCATGAAATACAGCCATTAAAGCCTGGAATGTCAAAGGAAGAGTTGAAATCCAAATTCCCCTTGATTCCAAACGCCAAACTGTTCAACCAGACCCTGGATCGAATGGTCAAAGACAACCACATTGTCATTGCAGAGGATGTGGTTCGACTTGCAAATCACAAAATTTCTTTGGGCGTCGACCAGACAAAGGTTCGGGATACCATTTTAAAAACCTACCGGGATTCCGGATTGGCCCCGCCCTATTTCCGGGATGTGGCAAAAGAAATGGACATGGATCCCCAGAGCGTAAAAGACGTGCTCATGCACCTGGTGGAAGAAGGCGTGATCATAAAAACAAAGGATGATCTGTATTTTTACCGGTCAGCCATGGAAGACCTCAAACAAAGAATCATCGACTTCCTTGAGAATCACGGGGAAATCACCATTCCCCAATTCAAGGAGTTGACAGGCGCTTCAAGAAAATACCTTATCCCGCTGATAGAATACTTTGATGCTGAAAAACTCACCATTCGCGTGGGAGATATACGCAAACTCAGGAAAGCATGATTTAAGGATTGTACAGAAAAGGAGAAGTTATGGGAAATTCGGCCGATCTTAAGGACAACGAAAAAAAATCCGGCTTCGCGGTATATGCCGCCAAAAAGATTATTATCATCGCCGTGGTTTTGGTGATCGGGCTTTGGGGTTTATTAAAAATAGTGAACCTCATGGATAAGCCGGAAAATATCGCTTTAAAAACTGAGGAAAGACCGGCCATGCTTTCGCCATCGGAGGTTGGTGCGGTTCAGCCCGGTGAGATATCCGACCCACATAAAGCAACGTCTATCGCTCCAGCTACGGCGGAGATAGCCCATGAAACAGGCAATTCTCTTGAACCGGTCCGGCAAGGTTCAATTTCCGAAGTTAATCAACAGAATACAGCGCCTGCCGGCTCTTCTCCCATTGAGTCGCAAACCGCAAAAACACAAAGCCATACCAAGCCCATGGTACAACCGGAAACAAAACCACAAACCTCGTTCAAGGGGGAAGATCAGGATGATTCTTCAGGAAGCCATCCTTTTAAAGTGACTGACGTTAAAAAACCCAAGGGGGTGGCTTTTGTCGAAGCTTTGATGGAACCCTTGAATTATGAGCTCAACCAAAGGCACTGGGGCTGGCGGCCCAATGATATCATCGACCTTACGGACAATGTGAACAATATGCAGCTTGGAATTCTGGAATTCACCCGGCGGACCTCCATTGTTTTTGCTGAAAAAATTTCCCGCACCGGCGCTACGGCCTCCTTTGACCCCAACCTTCAGCAGGCCATGAACTGGTTTATGATCAAGGCCGAGCAATACTGGTTGCCCTCCCCCGAAGATAAATACAATGAGGGCTTAAAAAATCTCAGAACCTATAAGTCCAGGTTGGAAAACGGCACAGCCTCTTTTTACACCCGAAACGACAATCTGATCCCCCTGCTTTCCGTGTATGAGGATCTGCTCGGAGGCTGTGAAGAAAATCTGGTGAAGGCGACGGAACAAAACGGAGATCCGGTCTCTTATTTTGTTGCGGATGACTATTTTTACTATGCCAAGGGTGTGGCCATGGCCATGCTGCCGGTCTTGGAGGCTATTTCCGTGGATTTTGCCACCACTGTGGAAAACCGGCGGGGAACCGATGTGCTTCGCCATGCCATAGAAGCGCTTCACCATGCCATTGAAATCGATCCCATCATCATTACAAACAGCGCCCTGGACGGGATTCTGGCCAATCATCGGGCCAACTTGGCGGCACCCATCAGCCACGCGAGATTTTACCTCGGGGTTCTGATCAAGACCTTGTCCACATAAAGAGGCGAGGCACAAAGGGACATCCTAGGGGGCAGACCTGCGTGTCTGCCCTTTTTTCGTGTTGTATCGCATAACCGCTTTCTCACTGCCTAGTTCTCAGGAGAAAATCAATCACCCTCTGAATGTGATTCACCGTATTGCACTCCCTTGCGAAAAAACAATAGGGAGCATATCGTTTCATCTCAGAGTCCCCGGTTCCCCACAAGGACCGCTGTTCGGGGTTGAGCCAGACAATCCGTTTGCTTCTTTCCTGCATGAGCCTCAGGGTGTCGGTATTGGGTTTGCCGAAATTATTCCTTGCGTCCCCTAATATCAGAATGGTGGTCTTGTTGGTGACTTTGTCCAGAAATTTTTCCCGAAAGGTGCCAAATGCAGCGCCGTAATCCGTGGATGCAAACTGGAGATCAATTTCAATGCCTTTTAACACCCGGTTCAGGGCCTCCTCAATGGGATAGTTTTCAAACACATGGGTCACTTCCACCAAGTTGGTGCAGAAGGCAAAAGAACGCACCCGGGCCAGGGAGTCGTTTAAACTGTATAAAAACATGAGGAAAAACCGGACCACATTCTCCACGGAACGGCTCACATCGCAGATAGCCACAATATCAGGACGATCCACCTTTTTGGTTTTCCATTGGGGTTCCATGATAATGCCCTGATAGGCCATGTTGACCCGAAGGGTTTTTTTCAGGTCCAGCAAACCTTTCCGGAAAATCCTTTTCCTTCGGGAATGCAGGTCGTTGAGCCTTTTCACCAGTTTTTTGATCAAAACTTGCATGCGCTGGAAATCTCGCTGCTCCACATTGGACAGTTTCGCATCCTTTAAAAACCTCTCCAGAATTTCCTCGGACACCGACCCGGCAAACAAGGCATATTGTTTTTCAACAAAATTGCGAACATAATCCATGAGAAGGGCTTTGGAAACCGTAAGTTCCTCGGCTATTTGGCGATCCCCGGGGTCCGAAGAGGTTCCCAACCGGTTGAGGTCCTGTTCCAATTCATCCATACCCATTCGATTTAGAATGCCTCTCATGAATCTTCCCTTCTGGGTAAAAAGAAGGATTTCACGGATATTAGAATTCTCGGCGGCAGATCGAAGGGAAGAATTCAATGAGGCAACGTCTCCGGCCATCAGCATTCGAGCAAGAGGAGATTTGTCCTCCAGAACCTCTTCATTTGCCGGAGGTTTGGTCTGAAGTTGGAAACCAGCCAAATCGTCCATGGCAAAAAACCGCTCAAAGCAGGAATCAAACAGATCCGACTCACGCATGGACTTGGCCAGGGTGGCTGCGAGTGCATGTTTAAATACAATTCTATCCTCATACCCCACCCGCTTAACGGCATTCATGGCGTCCATATGCTCAGCCACGGAGATGCGAACACCGGCCTGTCTTAAAGCTGAAATAAAATCTTGGAATACCTGATGCATGGAATCTCTTTTTTAAGTTTCATCTGTTTTTCTGGATTTGGCCAGCAGGTCCGTCATATTTTCATCCACGGTTTTCATATCTTCCTCAAACTTGATAAAGACATTCAAGGTGTCCCTTACCAAACTTGCATCAAGATGTGCGGTGTTTAATAGAAGCAGAACCCTGGCCCAGTCGATGGTTTCGCTGACCGAGGGTAATTTTTTCAGATCCAGGTCCCTTGTGGCCTGGATGAATGCCACCAGTTGATGCCCCAAATCCTTGTCCAGAGCAGGAACTTTAACCTTGATGATCTTTCTTTCCTGCTTTGCTTCGGGAAACGGAATAAAAAGATGAATGCATCTGCGTTTGATGGCTTCACTCATTTCCCGTGTATTGTTGCTGGTGAGAAACACAAAGGGTTTCGTCACGGCCTTAATGGTGCCGATTTCCGGAACCGATACCTGAAAATCGGATAATATCTCAAGAAGAAACGCTTCAAATTCCTGGTCTGATTTATCAATCTCGTCGATGAGCAACACCGCCCCTTTTTCCTGCATGATGGCTGTGAGCAAGGGCCTGGGTTCCAGAAAATGGGGGGAATAGAAAATGTCATCATGCTCATAAAGGCGCTTCATGGACGCGTCAAGCCCTTTAGCCCCCTGAAGGATCTCGTTTAATTTGTCCCGAAGAATCTGGGTGTAAAGGAGCTGTTTTCCATATTTCCATTCATACAGGGCTTTGGATTCATCCAGGCCTTCATAACACTGCAATCTTATGAGGGGGTAATCCAGATACTCCGCCATCACTTTGGCCAGCTCCGTTTTCCCCACCCCGGCCGGACCTTCCACAAGAATGGGCTTTTCCAGATGATAGGCCAAGTACAGGGTGGTTGCAATCCGGCGGTTGCAAATGTACCCGTTCATTTCATACCCTTTTTTTACCTGGTCAATGGAGCCGAATTTTTCTTTGAATTCCATGCTTGCTGATTCCCTTTCCTTTTGGTTTCACCATTTCTTTTTTTCCAACATAAATCCAAAATGCATGGATTTCAAGACAATTGGAACCCTTTTTCGGATTCGTCCCCGGGATGACCCAAGCCCCTGTTTTTCCAGAAGGAGGATTTGCCCTTTAGAAAAAAAACAAAAATGACGATTCTTCAAACCAAAATTTGTCTGACCTTACCGGCTCATCCGGTTGAAGCAATTGATTCTATATAAATGGATTTGACACATGGCTGCGGCAAACAAAGCACAAAACCACAATTTCGTTCCAACACTCTGCGTAGCGCTTGCCCTCTTGGTGATCGCCCTTGGAATATTATCCCATAAAACAAGTCAATTGGAAAAGGAGAAGGACTATTTCCAACGAGAATCCTTTGCAAGGAAAAATGAAATTGACCGCCTGAGTCAGGAAAACAAGCACCTGAATACCCGGCTCTCCCCTTTTCTATCAAATAGACCCGAAAAGGTTTCCCATGCACCCGAAAGTCGCCAGCAGAATGACCAAATCTTCAAAACACACCAAGACCCTATTCTCCCGGAACAACAAAATCAAATGATTTCAATTCCTCGTGAAATCTCACCTTATCATCGGAATCATATCAGCAGTCTTTTAAAATATAAGACTCGGCTAAATCTTGAAATCGCATGTAATGCCGAAGACCCGGAAGCCTTTTCCCTTGCGAAACAAATTCATGAGATATTCAGCGCGGCGGGATGGCAGGCTGGGG
>VMSV01000210.1 GCA_013791935.1 Desulfobacteraceae bacterium
CAGCAGGGGGTGATCATACTCTTTGTCCAGCCTTAGAAGCAGTTCATAGAGCCCTTTGGGATATACTTCCCCGTTGGTTGCCCAGGTTTCATCTTTATTTTCCACTACTTCAACCCTGAGAACAGGGGTGTCGGGCGAGTCCCTGATGATGGAACGTGAATAATAGTTGATACCCAGAAAATCAACGGGATTGTCTTTAATCAGATCCATGTCTTCCATTCGGGTGTCCGGAACATTCAATACATCCTGGTACAAAGTTAAAAGATCTTCCGGATAATGTCCCTTTAAAACCGGGTCCAGAAACCATCGGTTTAAAAAACCGTCATAGCGGATGGCCGCGGCCTGATCCTCTTTGGAATCCGTGGCCGGATAGCAGGGTGAAAGATTCAGGGTGATCCCGATTTTTCCATTCAATTTCAGTTTGCGGAACGTTTCAACCGCTCTGGCGTGGGAGAGCAGATAATGATGGGCGGTAAGAACGGACCGTGTCAACCTTTTTTCAGTAGGTTTTCGGGTCATGAACGCAACCGCAAAAGCATCCACCCAGGGTTCGTTAAAGGTGATCCATTCCTTGACCCGGTCCCCGAAGGCTTCAAAACACACCCTGGCATATTCGGAAAACCAGTCCACGGACTGACGGTTCAGCCATCCCCCCCGGTCCGCCAGGACTTGGGGAAAATCCCAGTGGTAAAGGGTGATGATGGGCTCAATTCCGGCGGAAAGCAGCTCCGAGATCAGGGCATTGTAAAAAGCGATTCCCTTGGGATTGATTTCTCCGGTTCCTTGGGGAAGAATCCTTGGCCAGGACAAAGAAAACCGGTAGGTCTGCAAGCCAAGGTCCTTGAGCAGGGCCACATCTTCCTTGTACCGGTGATAATGATCAATGGCCACATCTCCCGTGTCTCCGTTGTGTATGACACCGGGCCTGTGGCACAGGGTGTCCCACACGGAAGGCGACCTGCCGTCCTCATTCCAGGCCCCTTCAATCTGGTAGGCGGCTGTGGCCGCTCCCCATTTGAAATCAGTTGGAAATGTTATTTTTTTCATGGGTGTTTGGTTTCCTTAAAACGCTGTAAAGGTGTTAAATCGTGTCCTTTGGCGCACGCGAAGAAGTCCGGAATGAAAGAAATTTGGTGGAGCCTTCCTTTGAGGGATATGGGAACAGAACTGATCAGGCAAGGTTGTCATGGCGTCTTCATGCAATCCTCGCCTTTGTGTGCCGTTTAAAACCGGTTGCCAAGTGCATTATTGCCATGGATCTATGGGTATATCAATGACTAATTGCTCTTGGGTTCCATAAACCTGCCCATGAAAAGAATGGTGCCTGATTCAACATCCCGGATGATGTAAATAAATGGATGGTTGAATGCTGCTGTGATGGCGGGTGGAGGTGTAATGACAGGTTCTAGGATGGGCATGATGATAAGAATGGCGTTATAGTCGTTGTCGACAAAGCCAATTGGATTCGGGGATACAGCCACCCCTTCGAGCATAGCATGGGTTGAAGTTTCTCCAATCCAGCCGGTTTCATTGACCCGGTGTTTTGTTTGGGAAATGATACGCGTAATAAACATGGTGTCTTCGGCGTTTGCTCCGGAGAAATCTGCGGTGGTTTTATCAAATGCGGCGGTCATGCCAAGCACGCTCAAGTCATCTTTCGGGAAGTATTTGGAATCCAGGGAAAAAGACGGAATTTCCAACAGAATTCGGGTCGGTTCCAGGAGACTTAGGATGCGTTGGACTTCCAGGGCTGTGAGTTCATTTTCATCCGTCTGGAATTCGTCCGCTTCCGGCAATATGATCAAAACCGAAATTTCGCCGCCTTCGAAGGGAATCTCCACTGCCTGAAGGCCGTTTTCTTCAGCATAGGGGAAAATTCCTTCCTGGCTTAAAAAACTTGTGGCGACCTTACTTTCATTCAATTTAATAAAATCATCCTCATGTGTCAAATCCGGATTAAAAGGTGAGTCCCAGACGGCTTCAAAGCTTGTAAGGTTGGATAAGACCAGACGGGTTTGAACGGATAAAGACCCCGTAGGGTCTGAAAAGCCCAGAACGGAATGCTCATTGTCCCAGAGTTCGATGGTTCCTTCAGCGTCAAGAGTCCCGGTTGCAAAATCACAACCCGTAAAGGACATACCGTAGTATTCCGCCAACTGGTTGTAGTAGTCTATGAATACGGAATAGCCTTTCTGACCCCAAGCGGATGGAATGCTTTTTAAAGGGGTCTGCTTCCCTGGAGACTCATTTCCCGTGATCTCTAAATCCAGATGATTGAAAACGGAATGCAGGTCATTCAGAGGGGTGGGAAATTGCATGGCGCTGAGGATTTCCTCCAGGGTCTGTCCGGTAGAACCGGCACTTGCTGCTGAGATGACAAGGGAAATGGAATAGGGAGAAATGGAGAGGCTTTCATCGTCTTTTGCCTGTCTTTTGTAGAGTTCGAGGCCGAACTCATTCAAGGCGGTTACCAAGGCTGCCACGTCTTCAGAACTGGCATCTTCCCGGGATCGTTCGGTGACGATCAGGTCATTTTCGGCATTTGCTTCGCCGATGGTTACAAGGCTGGTGTCCTCAAGGCTGGTGTCCTCAGATTCGCTGGTGTTTGAGGAACTGCTGCCCCCGCCGCCGCATGATAAAAGCATCAGGCAGAGCACCGAAACGCCTGCAAGCAACAAAACGACCTTTTTCATAAAATTCTCCTCAAGCTTGATATTTTCCTGTTCTGCAATGGATAACCATAATTTTAGAGAAAGAGTTAACAAGATTCCTATTGATTGTAAATCATATATTTCATAATCGGTTTGATTTTGGCAATTTCCTGGGATATATCCTACCGGTCATTTTCCGGGGCTTTCAGTGAAGGCTGTCATCAGAGTTTCGGGTGATCTTGAAAGAATTCCCAAATGGTTTGGGTGCCGTCCATGAGATCCGAAGTTTTTCCCACCATGGATTCAGGCAGAAGGCTGGTGCCGCCGGGCCAGGTATGCCCCATGCCTTCAATCCTGTAGTAAACCACATCCGCCGGTTCCAGGCAGTTTGCATAGGTTTCGCCCACAATACCGGCAATTGTCTCCAGGCCGACAGGGGGCTGGTCACAACCCAGAGCCGCGGACCATTTATCCATATGCTCCTGCACCGGAGGTTTCTCCTGCTCGTTGATGATTTCTCCCGAGACCAGTTTTGGCTGCCCCCCGTCCATGGGGTTGAGGGTGTCTTCTGTCCCGGTGATGTAAATGAGGGATACGGGTTCGTCAAGATTGAAACCCTCCAGCCACAAGGCCCCTGCAACCGGGGCAATGGCCGCAAAGGTGTCGGAAAGCTCCACTCCAACCCGAAAAGCCATGCTTGCGCCATTGGAAAACCCGGTGGCAAAGATACGGCTCGGATCAATGGAAAAGTCGGCTTCGAGATCCTCAAGGATTTTATTCACAAAAGTAATATCGTCAACCTCCAGATTGAATCGTCCCGAGCCATCGTTCCATCGTTGGGGATTGGTTGAAAAACCGGACGGAAGTGCCGGGAAAGGGGGCATTCCTTCGGGGAAGACCGCCAGAAAGGAGTATTCATCTGCCTTGGCAATCCAGCCGGTTTCACGGATCGTCCCCTGTGCGGTGCCTCCTCCACCATGGAATATAAATACCACCGGAAGGGGGGCGCCATCCATAGGGCCATCCGGAACATGGAGAAGGTATTTTCTTGCCACGCCATCCACCGTCACAGTCAAGGACTGGGGGTCCGAAGGAATCGATTCGGCCTGGTTGGAAGAACTCTGGGAGGAGCATCCTGCCAGAACAAAAAATAGAACAAAAACCAGAACAAAAAGAATGACATTGCGCCTTATTGCCATGTTATGGGTCTCCGAAAAATCACTTTAAAGCCTGTTGTTGATTTCTTTTTCCATCCATGGATCCGGATGAAGAGCGAGGGATGCCCGAAAAGCAGTTTCGGATTCTTTCTGCATTTTCCTTGCTTCGTAAATCAACCCAAGCATAAAATAACCACCCGCTTTTTTAGGATCCTGCCAACCCGGATCCATGGCCAGGAATTCGTTAAAAAGGGAGATGGCTTCTTCAAATTGTTTTCTCCGCATTAAATAACCGGCCAGACTGAAAACATTCATGGGGGTCCTTTTTTCCAACACCCCTTTCCGGAACACGGCTTCAGCCTCGGGATATTTTTCTTCTTTCTCAAGAACGCTTCCATCAATAATAAATGTTCGATCCGGGGATTGTTCTTTTAAAATCGCCAGATGCTTTTTGGCTTCCTCCAGACTGCCTCCCGCAAAACCCGGTGCCGACAAATAAAAAGAGATCAGCGATATCCTGACGTCACTATCGTCCGGGGCCAACCTGACCGCAGAAAGCATGGCCCCCTGCATTTTTTTGGCCACCCCCATCTTTTTCAAAACCCCAACCTCGGGGATGGTTCTGGCATAGGCCAGCCCAAGTACATAGTAACAGTCACCCCTTGTGCTGTCTATTTTTACAGCCTTTTCCAGGACCTCAACCGCTTTTCCATAATCTCCGGAGGCAAGTGCGCTCTTTGCCAAATAACAAGCAACGTCAACGTGATCAGGATGTTTCTCAAAAAGGGATTGGAAATGAACTTGAGCTTTTTCGTATTGTTTTTGGTCAAAAAGCTTGATGCTCTCCTGAAGGTTCAATCCTTGGGCCGTGGCACAAAAGCTTGTGAACAGGATAATCAACAAAGAGATCAGAAACACCATTATGCGCATGGGATGGGTATCTCCTTACTTCATTTCAGAAAGTCGCCGCCCACGGAGCCTGTTTTGTCGCCGGCCATAGCGGCGCATGGACCTTTCCATACGGTGTTCCGAAGGGGCATAGGCATTCCTGAAGCCAAAAGCAAGGCTGATGCCTGTACCCAGAAGAACCCATTGAAACCACCAGGGACCGGGAAGAATGCAGTTCAGGACGAAAATAAAGGTATTGAGGATAACAAACCCCCATAATCTGGACTTAAATGCTGCTCGCTTCCGGATCAGATATGCGCTCTTCTGCTTCTCATCTTCCATGGCTGATGCTTCCAGCTTGATGGCCTCTTCAATTCTGCCCGGGTCTATGCCAAGCTCTTTTGCGGTTTCCAGCAGTTCCCCATGGGTGATGGATTCGGTCTGCTCCATCTTCAGCGCCCGCCGGATGATCCGGTTGATATCATCGGTTGTGTATTGTCGAGGGGTATTCTCTGTCATTTTCTTTTCTCGGTAAAAGTGTTTATGTGGTTAAGTGATTAGGTGATTAAGATGTGCTTTATCCTTCACCCGCAACCCGTTACTCATCACCCATCACCGGTTCTTATGAATTCAGTCGCTGCTCCCAATCAAATTCATGATCCGTCACAATATCTTCCATACGCCGAATGCGGCGGTTTATATGATCAAATTGCCGTTTCATCCTGTTGATCGCACCGGTTCGTGAATGGGCATAGCTATCGTAGAACTCCCCCTCGTCAAGGGTTGCGATTGGAATAATCGGCTCGGGCTTCATGATAAATGCGGCAAGAAGGTACAGAAACACGATAGGCCAGAAACCGCTGATCATAAAAAGAACTACCCCGATAATCCGCAACCACCGGACGGAGAGGTCGAAATAATCGGCAAGGCCCCTGAAGACGCCAAGGATAACCCCCTTCCGGGATCGATAAAGCCCCCTTCCCAATCCCCTGTCATTACGATTCCTCATTTCTTCATACCGTCTTTTCCATCTTTTTCTGTAACGGCTCATGGGTTATCTTTCCTTTCGTTCTTTATTGTAGTACCCTGGGAAGTATCAACCCAGGTTATCAAATCGATCGGCCTTTTCCTTGTCCAGAATAATAGTCTCGATATTGGACATCCGGAGTTCAAGCCGTTCAAGCCTTTTTTCCATTTCTCCGGCTATGTTCGACGTATGCCAATCCCGCGCTCTTAAACGCGTTTTAAACATCTCGGTCACACACCCGATCGTAACGATGATAACGATGGCCGTCCAGAAGCTCATTTTTCCTCCACGGTTTTGGTGCTAAGATTCACCCTGCGTATTTTCCTTTATTAACACAAATTACCTTGCCTGTAAGCAGGTTATGCAGAAGCTCCGGGCTCATCCGTTTTGTCTTTTGATTTGAGAGCGGCCAGCTCTTTTTCGATGTCCTCATCCGCCATGAGGTGATCGAATTTTTCTTCCAGCGTTGTCTTCTTTCCCATGTTCACCAGGTCGGCTTCGGATTCAAGCCTTTCAATCCGGTTCTCAAACTGATTGAACCTCAGGATGGATTCCGCACTGTCCATGCGCCTGATTTCTTCTTCAGCCCGTATTTTTTTCCGGGCATGAATGTGACGCTGGACCAGTATGCGTTGCTTTTCCCTTGCGGTCCTCAGTTTGTCTTCAAGTTGACGGATATCATCCTTGTATTTTTCAACCAGTCCATTGAGTTCGCCCAGCTCAATTTCCAGGGATTCCGATTTTTGCAGGTATCTCCGTTTTTCAATCAGGGCTTCCCTGGCGAGATCATCACGGCCCTTATTGACGGCAAGGGTTGCTTTGTCACTCCAATCCTTCTCTCTTTTTCTGGCTTCATTCACCTGCCTCTGCACGGTTTTGCCGTTGGCCATGACCCCGGCGCACGATGATTTGATCTCTACCAGCGTGTCTTCCATCTCCCGGATCATCAATCGAATCATCTTTTCAGGATCCTCTGCTTGGTCCAGCATGGAATTGATGTTGGCGCTTACGATATCCCTGAATCTTGTAAAAACTCCCATGGTCATCCTCCTTTTGGCTTAACTATTTGCGAGTTCTTCGAGGCGTTGATTCTTTTCGCCTCATATATTCATTCATTTTTGTCACTTCATGGGCTGTTAAAAAGCACATCCTGTGCCAAGTTTTTTATTTTATATATTTCAATATGTTATATTGATTCATCGTGAAGAGCAAGCATTGGCTCTGGCCTTCTTGGCCACTTTATGGTTTTATTGACCTCATTAAAGAGGCCATTTAAACACCTTGGTCCCTTTTATACTCCCGCAACAATCCAATCTTTTACAGTTGACCACTCTTTTAAGTAAATGGTAAATAGAACCATACTTTGGTCTTCTTAACCATTCTTCAAAGGCAGGGCCATGGCAAACTCAAATCAAATCCCCCATTCAGAATACCTGGCAAAATCCCCCCGGGGAACCACCGAAGCCTTGGGTCAATCCGAAGTTTTCCTGGCGTTCCAGGAAAACCTCTCCAAGGTTGCCCCTATCAACCGTCCGGTCCTTTTAATTGGTGAGCGCGGAACCGGAAAAGAACTGGCCGCTCTGCGCCTTCATTATTTATCCAAGCGCTGGCAAAACCCCTTTGTCACATTAAACTGCTCCGCCCTTTCTCCGTCCCTGATCGAATCCGAATTGTTCGGCCATGAACGGGGAGCCTTCACCGGAGCCGCCCAACAGCGAACCGGCCGTTTTGAAATGGCGGATCAGGGGAGTTTCCTCCTGGATGAAATCGGAAATATCCCTTTGGAAGCCCAGGAAAAAATTCTGCGGGTTGTGGAGTATGGAACCTTTGAACGGGTGGGAAGCTCAAAACCCATTGAAACCGATGTGCGGATCATCGCCGCCACCAATATCGACCTTTCGGAAAAAGCGGAAAAAGGTTTTTTCATGAAAGATCTTCTGGATCGGCTCTCCTTTGAAGTCCTTTATCTCCCGCCTTTGAGGGCAAGAAAGGAGGATATTGTTCTTCTGGCCAATCATTTCGCGGCGCGCATGGCTTTTGAAATGGGGAAGGAGGACATCCCGCGGTTAAGCCGGAAAGCCCTGGATTCGCTTCTGTCCTACCCCTGGCCGGGGAACATTCGGGAATTGAAAAATGTGGTGGAAAGGGCGGTTTATCGGGCGCAATCCGTTGAAATCAATACCATTGTATTCAACCCTTTCAGTGATCCTTACCTCCCTTCGGAACAGAAGGAAAAAACCGAGGGTGAAAAGATTCTATCTGCACCCTTGAGCCGGATCTCTCCAGAAGATGATAAACCGGAGAAAACATTTGATGAGACGGTTTGGGACTTTAAGGTAAAACTCCTTGAAAGCGCCCTTGAAGAGGCTAAATTCAACCAGAAGACCGCTTCGCAAATCCTTGGTTTGACCTATCACCAGTTTCGAGCTTTGTATCGAAAATACCATAAAGGGATTACGATATAAGCAACGTTCTTCTGGGACCGGTCATAGAATGTTCAATCAAGGGGGGGTGGGCTTTTCGTTTTTTACTCCCGGTCGTCTTGTGTCCGGCCAATCTCACCAGTTCGTCCACATTGGTTGCCATCTGTTGGGCCTGGGCGTGGAGCTCTTCTGCCGCGGCGGCGGATTCCTCGGAACTGGCTGCGTTCTCCTGAACGATCTCGTCGATTTGTGCCACGGTCTTTTTCAACATGCCTATCCCGTTTGCTTGTTCACCGGCTGAAACGGCGATTTCCTCAACAATGGTAATCACTTTTTTCATGTTCGATGCCATTTCGGAAAAAACTTCACTGGTTGTTGACATCAGTTTGCCACCATCCTGCACTTTGGATTTGGTCTCCTCGATGATGTTTGAGGTTTCCTTTGCGGAATCCGCCGCCCTCAAGGCCAGGTTCCTCACTTCATCGGCCACCACAGCAAAACCAGCCCCGGCCTCTCCGGCCCGTGCGGCCTCCACCGCAGCATTCAGGGCCAGCAGATTGGTCTGAAACGCAATTTCATCAATGGTCTTTATAATTTTGGAAGTCCGTTCGCTGGAAGCGATGATATCGTTCATGGAGGCTACGAGATCCGTCATTCCCCGGTTCGCCTGGTCTGTGAGCAAGCCCGCTTCTTTCATCAATCCATCGGCCTGCTTCGTATTCTCCGAATCGCTTTGAATCATAGCGGCGATTCTGTCCAGGGATGAGGCGGTGTCCTCAATGCCGGAAGACTGGTGGGTGGCGCCTTTTGCAAGCGCCTGACTGGAAGATGCCACCTGGGAGGCTGCTGCCGCCACCTGCTTGGTACCATCACCGATTTCCGATGAAACCTGCCTTAAAACTTTTGCAATTCCCTTGGAAAGAAAAAAAGACAGGAAAAGGCCGAAGACAATGGCCGCAATCCCCAGAAGCGTAATGTTTCGCCTGGTTTTTTGAGCCACATTGAGCATTTCCTGGTCCGTGACCCCATGTTTTTTCGCTTCGGATCGAATGGCCTTCAGCAAATCCCGGCTTTGTTCAAGGGATGGAAGGGTTTGATCCCTGTATATACCATTGGCTTCCCTGGCTCCTGCCAGCAGACCGGAGGCGGATTTTTTTAGACTGTCCAAGGCTTTTAAGGTATCTGCCAAGGCCGGAAGGGTTTGGGAGGCGTAAATTTTTTGGGCAGTTTTCTGGGCGCTCACCATGCCCTGTTCCACTTCCATGGCCATTTCGAAGTATTTTTCAATCTCTTTAAGCGCCGGGGCCGTAAGCGTCAAATAGAGGTTAAAGGCTTTGGGCTGGTCCCCTTCGGCAAGGGCTTGGTTGATTTCGGCAGCGGATTCATGAAGTTTTTTATGGGGGTCCAGACTTGCTTCCAATGCGGCCTGCAAATCCGGTGTAAACTTCATGATATTTTTTCCCTGGTCTGACGAAAGAAACAGGGAAAAAGGGCATGAGTCCGCATCCATCTGAACCTTCACCTGGCTTTGATTGGACATGATGGTTAGGGACAGTTCCACGGCCCATTTTTGATGAGCCACCAGTTGGTCTTTCATAATATCCAAGAGTCCCGGATGAATTTGCACGTAATTGTCATTAATGTCATCCGCCGATGCGTGAAGCCTCTGGTGGGCTTGTTTTAAGACCTCCATTTGCTCGACCATTCCCGGATGGCGTTCTGCGGCATTTTTCGCGCCTTCGCCGTTTAACCATTGACCAAGCTCACATTTCTGACCGTCGGATTCCACTTCCAGATAGGAAAGGTTGTCCATGAACAGGGCCTGAACCTCGGCTACCCATTTCTGGTGACCCGTTTCCATGGCCGATAAAAAGTCCGGCAGATTTGCATCCGCCCGTCGAAATTTTCCCTTGATGGCAACAACCGACCCATGGAGTTCACGGTGAGGAGCTTCAATGCTTTTGAAAAGCGGGGCAAGGGAAGGCACAAGAATTTCCGCCTGTTTGCGGCCTTCACCATAAAGCCATTTGCCCAAGCTGCAATGTTGGTCATCGGTTTGCGCTTCCAGGGGGATATCTTTTTCAGAGGATAAAAATGCGGTGACCTTTTGGGTCCAGTCCAAATGATCCACTTCAAATTGGGCAAGGGTCCCGTCGAGCCGGTTGCTGTAAATGGCATCCCCGGCGTTGCTCACAATACCGCCGGTCCCCGTGAAACTTAATAGTACAACTCCGGTGAGAATGGCCAAAACAACCCCGAATCCAAGTCCGATCCGTTTCCCTAAAGCCATGTTTTTCCCCATTGTGGTTTGCTCCCTTTCTCCGGTGGCACACCCGCGGCAGTTAACACCACGTGTATTATTGCAGAATGTTCTACCTCATTAACCTTATCGGAAAAAAAAGGGGCAACTTGAGAAAAATCAACATAGGGAAAAGACAATAAGACCTTATGCTGTCTGATCCAGTTAGGAGGCCTCGGGCAAACGCATGCCCCGGCTGGGTTTGACCGGGAATTTCGTTCGTCCGCTACCAAATGCTTCATATCATAGATACTACGCTTGCATAGGCCCCTTATAATGGTTTAAACCCGGTGAGAATATTGACAGGACAGTGCTTGTCCTCTATGTTTGAAAAAACCTTAAAGAATGATAACCCTTGACCAAAGAAATAGGCCTTAAACAAAAATGAAAAAGCACACCCATGACTTTGTCAATTCCTACGACGGGTTTGTCGGATTCGGCTTGGACCGGCAAACCGATGAAGACTCCCTGGTGGTCTATCTTCAAAAGTTTTCGGATGATGAACTGGCATCCACCCTGAAAAAAAGAATGTCCGACGAAGAAATCAACCAGATTGTAGACCTGATTCACAGGTTGATGCACAATCACTTTTCAGAAGATGAATATCACACACTCTTTTTAAAAGATGACCACCCTTGATGAGCGAGGAGTGATTCCAGGGTAAATGGGTATCTTTTTCGTTTTTCAATGGCAGGTGGGCTTAAGGCCCTTGGTCCGGGCTGCTTGGATTTCAGCCCTTGCCGCTTCCAGGTCCGCACGGAATAAAGGCTCTCCATGGAGTCGGGCAACCGTGCAGTCTGCCATGAAACGCCCTTCGGTCACGTCACTTTGCCAATGCACATTGCAGACCATACGGCTTTCGCCAAAAGCCCTGCCCCGCTGCAAGATGGCACCCGCCTGCTCAGGAGAAAGTTCGGCAAGAATCAGCGCCCAGGCCCAGCCCACGGCGGTGTGACCCGAGGGATAGGACCCGTTGTTCATTAAAGCCCCCTGCTCCTCAGGAGTACAGATGGGCTCATTGTTTACAAGAAAAGGACGGGGGCGGTTATATTTTGCTTTGGCTGCCCGTGTGGATTTTCCCGCATCCAGGGTCATCTTGCGCAACAGGGTATAGAGCCTGGGGGTGGCCTCTTCCGTAATGGGAATATTCATAATGCATGCAAAGCCCTCAAAAACCTCCGGGAATTTTATATCGGCATCTTTGGCAGCCTGAATCCATCGCGGAGTGTCCCGCAATACTAGATTTTTCCGGCTGATCTCTTCATCATAGGCCATGGCTCCTGAGCCCTCGGCAGGGGGTTC
>VMSV01000234.1 GCA_013791935.1 Desulfobacteraceae bacterium
ATTTTCAGATTGAAAATCCGGAAAAATACCTGCATGATGAGGCGTGCAGCATAAAATTCAGAATGATTACAACCCAAACAACAACAGGAGAAACTGCTATGGTTCATTTGATAACCCCTTTGACCCAAGAAGATCAAAACCCCGTCATGGATATCTTCAACCATTATATCGAGCATTCCTTTTCCGCATACCCGGAAACCATGCTTCCGTATCCGAACTTTGGTATGCTCCTGAACATGGCCCAAGGGTATCCTGCGGGAGCCATCAAAAACCCCGGTGGGGAACTTCTGGGCTATGGCATGTTGCGGCCCTACAGCCCGATTCCTGCGTTTTCAGAAACCGCTGAAATCTCCTATTTTCTTCACCCGGATCATACGGGAAAGGGACTAGGCCGGAACCTGCTGGATTACCTGGAAAAGGGCGCACGGGAAAAGGGGGTGAAAAATATCCTGGCCAGCATTTCCTCCCTGAACCCGGGAAGCATGAAATTCCATGAGCAAAACGGATTCATCCCCTGCGGATGCTTCAAAGGGGTGGGCCGAAAAAAAGGCCGGATTTTTGATGTGGTTTGGATGCAGAAAAGCCTTGCGTAATTCAGAGGACCCTCCTAAAGGAAGAGTTCGTTAAAGCCAAATAAAAGAAAAGGAAAAAATAATGGGCGGAATGTTCGGCGTTGTATCCAAAACAGATTGCGTATCCGATCTTTACTATGGAACGGATTATCACTCCCATCTGGGAACCAGAAGGGGAGGCATGGCGGTGCGAAATGCAAACGGCATTCATCGGGCCATCCATAATATCGAAAACAGCTATTTCCGGTCCAAATTTGAATCCGAACTGGATCAATTCCATGGGAACATGGGAATCGGCGTGATCAGCGACACGGATCCCCAACCCCTGATCATCGGCTCTCACCTGGGAAGTTTCGGCATTGTCACCGTGGGCCGGATCAAAAACATGGACGAACTGGTTGAAAAAGCCTTTTTGAAAAAAAGCTACTTTTCCGATACCACCGATGGTGACATCAACCCCACGGAAGTGGTGGCCATGCTGATCTGCCAGGAAGACAGTTTTGAGGCGGGAATTCGCTATGCTCAAGAAACCCTGAAGGGATCCTGCTCCCTTCTTCTGCTCACGGAAAACGGGATTTATGCAGCCCGGGATCGCCTTGGAAGAACCCCTCTGGTCATAGGAAAACGGTCCGATGCCACTGCCGTAAGTTTTGAAACCTGCGCTTTTCCAAATCTGGGCTATGAGGTGGATCACTTTTTAGGTCCCGGAGAGGTGGTGTTTTTAACTCCGGAAGGGTGGGAACAGCGTATTGCCCCCGGAGACCGCATGCAGATCTGTTCCTTCTTATGGGTCTATTATGGATACCCGGCATCGGAATATGAAGGGATCAATGTGGAGGATGTTCGCTACCGATGCGGCTCGGCCCTGGCCGCAGAGGATGATGCCCAGGTGGATGTGGTGGCCGGAATCCCCGATTCGGGCATCGGCCATGCCATTGGTTATGCCAACCGGAAAAAAATCCCCTATGGTCGCCCCTTTGTGAAGTACACCCCCACCTGGCCGAGAAGTTTCATGCCCCAGAACCAGCAGATGCGGGATCTGGTGGCCAGGATGAAGCTCATCCCCGTGAGACGTCTCATTGAGGGGAAAAAACTGCTGTTCTGCGAGGACTCCATTGTTCGCGGCACCCAGCTCAAGGAGAACGTCCAGGTTCTCTTTGACGCCGGGGCAAGGGAAGTACACATGAGACCCGCCTGCCCCTGCCTGATTCATCCTTGCGAATTCCTGAATTTTTCAACCTCCAGATCCACCCTGGACCTGGCGGGCCGGAAGGTCATCAAGGCCCTGGAGGGGTCTGAAGACAAGCATCTGGACCAGTATGCCGAGGCCGGATCTGACAAGAATCTTGCCATGATTGAGGAGATTCGCAAAACCCTTTTGCTCACCACCCTGAAATACCAGAGGCTGGAAGACCTGGTTGCGGCCATCGGTCTGCCCAAGGAAAAGCTCTGTACCCATTGCTGGGACGGAACCAGCTATTGTTAATTCCAAGCCGTATTCAAACGCTGCCTTCATTGGATAGGGATAGATCGGCCCTTTCCGTTATCCTGCCATGCGGGGGAAGTGGGTCATTCGGACTGATTTTTTAAAATGACCCGGGCATCCACCACACGGATGCCCTTTTCATAGACGATCACGGGATTCAAGTCCATCTCAGCGATCTCAGGATAGGCCTCCACAATTTCGGAACAGATGAGCAGCAATTTTCTCACCGCAGCCTTGTCATGGGGGGCCTTTCCCCGAACCCCGTCCAGCAGGGG
>VMSV01000122.1 GCA_013791935.1 Desulfobacteraceae bacterium
CGCCAGGAGGAGGCCAGGAGCCCCCGGGGGCTCCTGGCCTCCTCCTGGCGCGAACAATCTCTCAACTCGGAACATCAGAGGCGACATCTATCCTGACACAGGGGGCACGGTCGTCAGCGGCTATCTGGTAGTTCGAGGCATTCAGATCGCCATAGGTCTACGGGACATCAAGCCGAGAGCAGTCCAGAACGCGAAGGCGTTGCTTAAGTTGTGCTTCGCATGGACATTCGTCAACATCCCGTTGAACTTTCTTTCGGGCCTCGGCCCAGAGGAGCTTTTACCAGGAATCATAAAAGGCGTGTTCGCGGGCGTAATCAGCTTCGCCATTTGGTATTCGTATTTGAACGGCTCCAAGCGAGTTCAGGCTACTTACCCGGATTGGAAAGATTGACCACCTGGCCCGCCCCAGGAACCTTTTCCAACGATCCCAAAGTTATTATGTCTTAAGAAAGAGTTCCAGAAACAGCACCTGTTTATTTCTTTGCGGCCCAGATTTGGTTTGTCGTCTGATTCCCGGAAGCCTGTCGCATTAAGAGAGGTTTGCATGATAAATCTTTGTACGGAGGATATATGATAGTAAGCCTTAGCTTTACATGTAATTGGCCAAAGGGTTGGAGTCCCACAATGGATCTACATATTTGCCAGGAAGCAGTCGGGAAAATATTAAATGATTTTGCTCGTAAATTTAATGAACCAATCGTTGGATTGCCGGATATAAACGTTATGAAAAACGAAAATACTATTTTATTTTCGATCAATGTAAATTGTCCGGAACCCGGGTCTGTATTTAATATGTCATCTTTTATTGATTCAAAGTTAGTTGAAAGCGGCCTTCGTTATGACGGAGATTGGGGAAATGCAGGAATATCTGAAATGGGGATCGATCATTTTGTCGAACAGGCTGAGAGTATATATGCAAGGCGTAAAATGGAGGCTGTTGAATATTCTGAACATCAAAAAATGGCAAAAGATAAGGCATTAGAATGTTATATTGATGCTACACTCGGCTCTATTCGTGAGTATATGGAAGTTTTCTCCATACCGCAAGACAAGGCTATTGATTTATATCTCAAAACAAAAGCAGGGTCTATCTACGACAAAAACATGCTGATCGATTTACTAAATCCCAATACTGAACGGGAAACAACTTGGTGGTGTAAACTCAAAAAACTTTTTATCATAAAGAAAAAAAACACCAAGGATATCCCGGCACTATTGAGCGCGGCAACTGAGGGTCGTATTGAAGATTTAAAAGCGTTACTTAAAGATGGAGTTGATGTTAATGCTATGGATATGCTTTCCGGGTCAACGCCTTTGTCTTGTGCGATATTCAATGGGCACTTGGAGATTGTTGAATATTTGATAAATTCAGGAGCTGACATAAACGCTAAAACCGTCTATGGAGTCACGATCCTATCTGATGCAGCAGTAAACGGGCACATGGCGGGCGTAACAATTTTACTTAATAAAGGCGCTAAAGTGAACATCAAAGATATGTTTGGCTCAACAGCCTTATGGCGCGCAAGTATAAATGGCCATACGAAGATCGTAAAACTCTTGTTGGAAGCGAAAGCCAAAGTCAATATAAGGCGTAAAGAGGACGGAAAAACACCATTATACGTGGCTACAAGCAGGGGACATACTGAGGTCGTCAAACTTTTGTTGAAGGCCAAAGCCAAGGTCAATATAGGGCGTAAAGAGGATGGAAAAACGCCTTTAGACGCAGCCACAAGCAGGGGGCATGCCAAGATCGCCAAGCTTTTAAAAGAGTATGGTGCCTGAGAAAAGCTCAGAAAAACACGGTGACGATAAAATTACTCGGGCGGTACAGTTCTGCATTATTGACAGATTAAATTGAAGAGTGAAGAATGAAGGCTTGGGCCCCCGAATTTCTTTTATGGACAATGCCCTCTCACTCTTGAGATCCACGCTCTAAAGAAATTTGCCTGGAAAGGTAGATTTTCGCCAAACTTTGATAAGGAATATCCTTTTTATTGGCAAGGATCTTCAGTTCTGCGAGCATATCCTCCGGAAGTCGAATTGAAATTGCCTTTACCGACGGTTTTAGTTTGGGAAAAGAAATCCTTTTAAAATCTTTATTGTCAAAATAATCAAGGGGAGAATGGTTTGCCCAGAAGTCCCTCTCTTCATCTTCACTTTTGAAAGTCGGGATTGTTTTTTTATTTTTCATTATAAAATTCTTTCTCTCTTTTATTCATATCCCTGGCGGAGATGATTCTTATCAAATTCTTCCGTTCGGTAAATAGGATGACGAGAAACCGACCTTGATCCGTTTTTCCAAAAGCAACCCATCGTTTTTCAGCTACAGAATGCACCGCATCATCAAGGACTATAAGGGGGCTGTTAAAAAATATCTGCTCGCACTCCCAGTTTTCGCCATTGTGTTTGATTCGATTTTTATCAATGTACCCGACGCCCCACTGGAAGCCCGTAAATTGTTCAGATATTTTTTCCATTGGTCTGACTTGTATGTGATTATCATATACAAGTCAGGGTTATATCTTTTGGGGAAATAGGATCAATCAGCGAACACTTGGTTTTAAGTAAATTCAAGACGGTTTGAGAATCTTCAACCGTAAAACCAACGCGCCACCATTTCTTTTTGAGTATCATAATAAATATTTTGTCTCTTTTTGAGCGGTTGTCCGGCGGAAACCATGTTCGGAAATCGCCTGTTCCATAGTACCGGTATTTGCCACTGAGGAGCGTTGGTTTTTCCACAGCGATGCGGTCAACATCTTCAAACTTTACCCGCTTATTCCCGAATGGATAATAGTAGTTGCGAAACACGATTGAATCCTCAGAAATTTCCACAAGCTTGTCACTGTAAAGGGTGCTGTCCATGATAGGGCATCTCCTCTCATTGTATTTTTTATATATTGCGTTCATGTATACTCGATTGTATCATCCAAATAAATAAAGAAACCACCAAGGAGGATTATCGCATGTTCGAACTTTCCAAATTTCAATTAAAAGACAAAGTGGCTGTTGTTACCGGCGGAGGCAGGGGCATTGGCCAGGCCATTGCTTATGGGTTTGCCAAGGCCGGCGCCAAGGTCGTGGTCACCAGCCGCAAAGCCCATGACCTTGAAGAAACCGCATCAGAAATCAAGGCATTGGGCGGGGAAGCCCTGGTTCTTCCCGCGCATCTGGCCAAAATGGAAGAGATCCAGAGGGTCGTGGACACAGTTGTGGATACTTATGGCCGGATCGATATTCTGGTCAACAATGCCGGGGCCAGTCCTGCGCTGGGCAGCGTATTAGAGTGCGACGAGCGACTCTGGGATACCATCATGAGCCTGAATTTAAAGGGGGTTTATTTTTTAAGCCAGGCCTGTGGCCGGATCATGAAAAAACAAGGGGGCGGGAAAATCATCAATATCGCCTCCATTGATGGCTTCAACCCGGAGCCTCTGGTCAGCGTTTATTCCATTTCCAAGGCCGGGGTCCGAATGATCACCAAGGCCTTTGCCTCGGAGCTGGCCCCCCACAATATCCAGGTGAATACCATAGCCCCCGGCCCCATCAGTACCAAGATGATGAATTCTCACTGGTCGCACCTGTCCCCTGAGGAAGGGAAAAAGGCAAAGGAAGCCATGGAAAAAAGCTTTCCGATGCAACGGATGGGACAGCCGGACGAGATCGTGGGTGCCGCCATCTATCTGGCGTCGGAAGCCTCCAGTTTTACCACAGGCACGGAGATTATCATCGATGGCGGGGTTTTGCTGACCCCCGTATTAACAGCAGAACAAGACTGATATTTTCATGGAAATCATTCGACAGGTCATAGGGTATTCATTCTGTGCCCGAACCAACAGGATCGGGAAGATCATGGAAGTAGCCAAACCTGGAATGAACAAAGGCTTTGTTTACTTCCCGGTTTGCAGCAACAGATCCTCGTAGAGTTTCAGGTTGAACTGAAGGCCTTCGGGGATTTCAATGTGGTAGGGACATTTTTCAATGCATTCTCCGCATTCAATGCAGTTTTCCACCGAGGCCATGGCTTTTCGAGTCATTCGAATGGCGACCTCGGCGGAGAAGCGTTTGGCCATGGAACGGTATCCCATGACTTCCGTGATTTTCACACCCTGCTCACAAGGCATGCAGTAGCCGCAGCGATGGCAGAATTTATCCCCCAGTTCTGCACGAAGGGCGTCCATGGCTTTTTCATCTTCAACGGTGATGGCTTTCGGGGATTGGTAAAAGCCCAGGACCTGGTCTATTTCCTGTGTGGAGGAAAAGCCCGGAATGGGAAGGACATCCGGGTATTGCTGAAGAAATTGGAAACACAGCTCGGCCTGATCCAGAATTCCGCCCCCCAGAGGTTTCATGGCGATGATGCCCATGCCCAGATCCCTGGCCACTTTGAAAAGTTCCTCTTCGGGCTCGGTTTCAATAAAATTAAAGGGGAACTGGATCGTGGCAAACCGGCCGGTTTTACAGGCCAGAATGGCGGTTCGAAGATCATGGGAGGTGATACCGATGTGTCGGACTTTCCCTTCTTTTTGAGCGTTTTCAGCCGTTTCGTAAGCCCCGCCCGGAGCGAGAATCAGGTTTAAATCCGTTTCCGTGCTGACATTGTGAAACTGGTAGAGGTCGATATAGTCCGTTCTCAGGTCAATGAGGCTGTATTTCAGATGGGTTGCAGCTCCATCCGCATCCCTGTTGCCGGTTTTTGTGGCGATGACAACCTTTTCCCTGACTCCCTCAAGGGCCTGGCCGATCTTTTTTTCGCTGTCCACGTAGGCATTGGCCGTATCATAAAAGGTGATGCCTTTGTCATAACCGTGCCGAACAATGTTTACCGCTTCTTCACCGGGCAGGGGAATGATGGGGATTCCGCCAAAACCAAAGGCCGAAGCCAAGATGTCGGTTTTTCCAAGTTTTACGGTTTGCATAAGAAGCTCCTTGCTTTTACTGGATTTCTTGGATCTTTATCAGGGCTTTTTCTGCGATCTCTTTGAGGGCCGGAGTCTGCCCCTCGGTTTTCAGCCTTTGTAAAATCTTCTTTAGACGAACCCTTCTCTGGGCTCTGTCCCTGGCGACCAGGGGGCCGCCTCCCTGTTGTTCCAGGTAGACTCGGGCAAGCAAATCCGAGGCTTCCTCCAGGGAATATCCTAAATCCAGCCAAAGTTGAATCTCCCCAATGAACTCCGCATAGGCTTGTATGAGAATGGTTTGAAGTCGGGATTTGATCTTTGATGCTTTCAGGAGAGAAGGGCTGTCATCCATGGCAAAGCCCAGTTTCACCAAAAGATCCCGGTCGGCCAGAAGACTTTTGGGAATGATCCGGGTGCCCAGGAATTCCGGGCCGTGCCCCGGCCGGACCTTTACCAGGACAAAGCCGTATTTCAAGGATTCCTTGGCCTGCATGTCCTGAAGCCTGGGGTCCCTTTTCATCATATCCCTGGCCAGGGCGATGTTCTTAATCATGTGGAAACCCTGTTTTAAGCCCATCTGAATGTGACTCAGGCTTTTTTCCGTGACCGGCCCTCTCATGAGCCAGAGGTCTCCGGAAAACAGGATGGTGTCCGCCGGCCGGGCGGGTCGGCCCAGGCTTTGTTCCGAGGGAGTAAAACGCGTAATGATCTGGTCCTGGCTGTGGGTGGGAATGCCTTCGGGGCAACCGATGATTTCCAGCATGCCGGATTCTCCCAGCGGCACCGGGTCCCCAAGCACGGGCCAGTCCAAACCGTTGATGTTCAAAAGGCCTGTTTGATCCACCGGATCCCGGTAGTCCATGGGACAGTCCCGAAGTAAAGCCGGAACAAAACCCTTGAGCCATATTTTTTCTTCGGGACTGACCGGATTTTCCACAAAATCACGGAATCCGGAATGCACGATCACCCGGGCTCCGGATACTTGGGAAAAATAGGGGGCCAGGCCACAATGGTCCGCATGCCGGTGGGTTAAAATGATGTTTTCGATGTTTTGGGGGTTGATCCCGTTTTCTTCCAAAATGGGAAGAATATTATCCTGGTGATCGGCATAGCCCGTATCAATGAAGGTATGTTTTTTCTTCCCCTGTTTTTCATAGGTGAAAATATAAAAATTGGCGCCGTATCGGATATAAAAATCCAGAATTTCAATGTCGTTGCCCAGGGTTTCCCGTGCAATGGCATGGGGGTAGTCGGTATTGCTTCCTGTGTTTAAAGTCAACATGATATCCTTTTTATTTTTCCAACACTTTTCCCTTGCGGTCTTCCCCGAGAATAATGTCGTTGTCACTTAATCTTTGAATCTCGTCCTTGCCGTATCCCAGGAGTTCTTCCAGAATATAGTGGTTGTACTCCCCCAGCAGTGGGGAATACTTCGGCTTCATCTCAAGCTCGGTGAATTTCCAGGGTGGAAGGGCCACCCGTCTTTCCCCGATTTCCGGATGCTGAAGGGTTTTAAAGGCATTACGCGCCTTCAAATGGGGGTCGGCCATAAGATCCGCTCCGTTTCTGGAAGGCGCTGCTGCAATGCCTGCCTTGGCCAGGGTGGTGGCCATCCAGTCCCGGTCCCTTTCCCGGGTCCAGGCTTCCATGATGGCGTTTAACGCGGTTTCGTTTTTCTTCCTTGTGGCCATGTCTTTGAACCGGGGGTCCTTGGCAAGTTCGGGTTGGCCCATGACAGCGCAGAGGGCCGTAAACTCCTCATCCTTCTGAACGGCAATAGCCAGCCACCGGTCCACGCCCCAGGCCCTGAAAACCCCG
>VMSV01000171.1 GCA_013791935.1 Desulfobacteraceae bacterium
CAAAGGCAAAGCCCGTTTTTAATAAGAAAAGAAAAAGGATTTGCAATGCCGATCTATGAATTTAAATGTCTTAAATGCAACGACTGCTTTGAAATACTCATTATGGGCCGTGATGAAACGGTTGAAACCAAATGCCCCAATTGCGGCTCTGAAGATTTTGAAAGAATTCTAAGCGCCGCCAATCACGCCGTTAGAGGTACTTCCGGCCCCGGATCATCGGCCATGAGCACCTCGAGATCCTGCTCCTCGGGAAGCTGCACAACGTATGATATACCGGGGCCCGATTAATCAACCATTGGGCATAAAGAGGTTGAATAGGATTTGATGAAGATGAAATATGCGTGGGTTTTTTTTTCAGTGATACTCTTCAGCGGCTCGGCTTTTGCCGAAAGGTTGTGTATAACCGCTCCCATTGCCAACATTCGGTCCGGACCAGGACCGGATGCAACGATTTTATGGAAAGCGGAAAAATATTACCCTATTGATGTCATGGAAAAAAAAGGGTCGTGGTATTATTTCAAGGATTTTGAAGGTGACGAAGGCTGGATCAGCAGTTCCCTTGTGGGAAATGAGTCTTCGGTCATCACCAAAAAGGAAAAATGCAACCTGCGGTCAGGGCCGGGATCTGATGCCAAATATGCGGTTGTTTATACGGTTGAAAAGGGGGTCCCCTTTCGAGTAATTGAAGAAAAAGGAGATTGGCTGAATGTTGAACATTCAGACGGAGATCAAGGTTGGCTTCATAAGGATTTGGTGTGGTAGCAAAATAAAGGTGAATTGGAGGTAATATGGCCCAGGAGAGAATTTCCCGTTCTCGAAAAAGAGAACTTGAAGAACCAGATGAATTCATCACCCTATCCAGCAGGATTGCCGGGTTTGCCTCGGCCCATGCCAAACAGGTCATCACTGGTTTCATCATCGTGCTGGTCATGGTAATCGCTTTTTCAGGACTTCGCTATTATTCCATTCAAACGGAAAAAAAAGCGGAAATCAAACTTGAAAAAATCCTGATGGAACTTGAGAAAGCAAGAGAGAATAAAAATCCGGAGGAGGTTTTCAAGGCATTAAAACCTGAGTTTGAGAACATGATGGTTGTTTTTCCAAGAAAAAAAGCCTCCAAAGCAGCACGCCTTCTTTTTGCAGGCCTGGCCTTTCAAGCAGAAGATTCAAGCATGGCCTTGAAATTGTACGAACAGTCCTTGAAGGACTATGAAGACGAACCTTTTTTTAAAAACCTGGTATTGAAAAATCTGGCCAACATCTTTGAGCAGGAGAAGGATTATGCCAAAGCCATCAGCCACCTTGAAATGATTCTGAACAGCCAGAATCCTGAAATGAAAGATGAAGTTCTGTTTCACCTTGCGAGGCTCCATGGTGCAAACAACATGAAGGATCAGGAAATGGATGATTATAAAAAAATTATAGCAGAATTCCCGGATTCGGAATATGCCAAGATCGCAAACACAAAAATACAATAATTGCATGGGCTTTATTGAAAGGCCCACTGCCCGCAATATCCGGGGTTGTTCCTCGATGATCCAGGGCTAATCTTTTATTTCAACATCCATCTTGTACTTTTTCAACTTCATGCTTAACCCGCTTTTCCCGATTCCAAGCAGTTCAGCCGCATGGGACTGAACATTGTTGGTCAGTTTAAGGGCTCTTAATATCATGGTTTGTTCCACTTTGGCCAGGGTATCGTAGAGGCTGGCGTTGGCTGGAATTCCCTCAAGGTGAAGCATGTTGTCCACGCTGCTTTTCAACTGTTTCGGCAGGTCCGCTTCCGTAATCCATTCCTCCGGGCAAAGAATCATGGCCCTTTCAATCACATGCTCCAGTTCGCGAATATTTCCCTGCCAGGGGTATTCGTAAAACAGTTTTTCCGCTTTCTGGTCAACTCCCTTGATGGGAATGCCGGATTTTCTTTCCTCGGCGTATTTTTTGATGAAATGAGCAACAAGGGGCCGAATATCCTCAAGGCGTTCCCTGAGTGGCGGCATCGTTAATTTCACGACATTCAAGCGGTAGTACAGGTCCTCCCGGAAAAGTCCTTTTCGGATTTCCTCTTCCAGGGTTTTATTGGTGGCTGCAATCAGCCGAATGTCCACCGCGATGGTTTTTGTGCCTCCCACCCTTTCGATGGATTTTTCCTGAATGGCCCGCAAAAGCTTGACCTGAAGATTCTGGGGCAGTTCCCCGATTTCATCCAGGAAAAGAGTCCCCCTGTCGGCGAGCTCAAAACGTCCTTTTTTCATCATGTGTGCACCGGTGAAAGCCCCTTTTTCATGGCCGAAAAGCTCGCTTTCCAAAAGGGTCTCCACAATCGCGGAGCAATTCACCGCTATAAAGGGCTTATCTTTTCGCGGACTGTTAAAATGGATGGCTTTTGCCACCAGTTCCTTCCCGGTGCCACTCTCCCCCTCAATCAATACCGTTGCCGATGAAGGGGCGACCTTTTTAATGGTTTCGAAAATTCCATGCATGGCCTTGCTTCTGCCGATGATATTTCCAAATTGATACTGTGCTTCCACATCCTTTTTCAGCCGGTGGTTTTCTTTTATGACCTGATACATGGAGATGGCTTTGTTGACATAGAGAGCCAGTCTTGCATTGTCAAAAGGCTTTAAAACATAGGTATAGGCCCCTTTCTGCATGGCCTCGACGGCTTTATCCACGGAACCATGGGCCGTCATCATGATGACCGGAAGGTCCGGGTTGGTGATCTTGATCCTTTCCATGA
>VMSV01000131.1 GCA_013791935.1 Desulfobacteraceae bacterium
CCGGACACATCCTTGTCAAGGATTTCCACGCGACCGTTGGACTCCAATCCTGTGTGCACTGAATGCTGCCGGGCCAAACCCGCGCCATCCAGGGTAAAAAGAACGGATTTGCCGCCTCGGGTAAGGACGGCTTCCGCGGGGACGCCCCATTGCTCCCGGCGGTCCAGAATCGCCGTGACTTCGGCCATGGAGCCGGGTGCCACATCTTTGGAAATGTCCGTTAAAAGGGCTTTGATTTCAAAGGTCCTCAGCTTGGGTTCAATGGCCTGGCTTTTGTAGGAAATCGTCTGAAGATGCAGAGCGGTTCCTGAAACCGTGACTTCCAGCGGGGTCCGGCCCGGAGTTACCAAAGCGTAAAGGGTGGAAGGCAAGAATGCGCTGACCTCCAGGGAAGACGTGTCCACGATCTGCACCACCGGCTGGCCGGGGGAACCCATCTCCCCGGGTTCCTTGAATCGTCTGCTGATTCTGCCGCTGATGGGAGCAAGGACTGTGGTATCCGAAAGGTCTTTCTTGGCAATGGCCAAGGCAGCCTCGGCCTGGCGAACCTGCTCGGCGGCCAGGGCTGCCTGGGCTTGGGCAAGTTTGTAGACTGCACTGACCTGCAAATACCGGGACTGCTGGAGTTCAAAGGTATCTTGGGTGGTATTGTGATTTTTCAACAGCCTTTCAAACCGTTTGAAATCCAGACCGGCTTTATCCAGATCCGCTTTGACTTTTTCAAGGTTGGCCAGGGCCTGCTGATGCCCGCACCGGGCAATGGCCAGGGCATGCTCCTGGATCATGGCGTTTTGCTCCAATTTCACGGAATCGATGGTAAATAGCCGGGTTTTTCCTGCAACCACCCCATCCCCCTCATCCACAAAGATTTTTTCAAGGGTTCCGGGGATTCTGGGGGAAACCAAGGCCGTATATTTGGCTTCGATGTTGCCCTGGGTGGCCACGCGGTGTTCGAACACTTGCCGAATGGGTTTGGCCACCACCACGGGGATGGCCTGTTTTAAGTTCACGCCTTGGTTTTCGGCAGCCCCCGGACCCTGGCCACGGGTGATCCAGAACCCGAGGAGCGAAATCCCCAGGAGAAGAAGGAAAATGATTCCAGCTCGGATTTTTCCGGAATCTGAAATTGAGTTCTTTGCTGTAGGAGCGAGTAATTTAGGAGTTTGCATGTTTTGAATCCTTAAAATTTATGTCCGTGCGGCCCAATACCTGGGTTAATGCCGCAATACTGATCTGGTATTGAAATTTTGCCTGAAGGGCCTGTACCCGGGCCTTATCGGTTTCCGCGGTGAGGTTCAGCAGTTCTCCGGCCTGGACCAGCCCCTGGGCATGTCGATCCCGGATTTCATTCAGCCTGGATTCGGCGACCTTTTTTACGGCATCCGCCACGTCTAGCATTTCCCGGGCGGACTGGACCTGATCATAGGCCCTCATGACCTGCACCATAAGGGTCAGGGAAGCTTGCTCCCTTTGAATAAAGGCTGCTTCCTGTTGTTTTCTGGCTGCCTTATACTGGTTGACGTCGGCAAACCCGTTGAACACGCTCACAGTCCCTGCAAGCCCTCCCATCCAGTAATTGGAATAAATCTGGTGGGAATCCGAGGTGTCAATGTAGCTTGCCATCCCCGCAAGGGAAGGAAGGAAACGGGTGATGGCGATTCTGACTTTTTCTTTTTCTATATCGATTTTCCGGTCGGCGATGGCCAGCTTCGGGTGATGGAGCAGGGCTTCGGTCATCAGTTCTTCCAGAGTCCCTTCAGGGGCCTGTAAAGGGGTTTCCGTTTGCAGGGTCAAAGGCGTGTCCGGAGCAAGACCCATGGCTGCAAGCAGGTCCGCGAAAGCCTGGGAAACAGCCCGCTTCATTCGATGGGCTTCGGCTGTTTTGGATAAAACCATCACCCGGCCCTGTTCAGCCTGCCAATCGGTGAGAAGCCCTTCATCCCGCCACGCAGACAATTCCCCGGCCTGAACTTCGGCGGCAGCCAGTTGCTTTTCCAGCAATTTTTCCATCTGTTCCATGGTCAAGCACTGGTAGAACAAGGCGGTCACTTGAAAGGCAACGGCCTGGCGGGTATATTCATTGGCAAGACCTGCGATTTCATACCCCCGACGGTACATGCCGTGAAGAAACCAGGTGGCAGGGTTGAAGATCGCCATTTTGATGTTCCAGGTCACCTCCTGAACATCCTTGTCATGCATGGCAACACCCGCTCCCCCGAACTTGATCAGAGGGTTGGGGTCCCAGGCGATGTTCTTCACATCCAGGGAAACCGCGGGAAGGAAATTGGCAAGGGAGATATTCCGGTCCAGCCCGGCGATGCGCTGTTGGATTTCTGCATTTTTTAAGGCAAAACCGTTTTCCATGGATAAGTGAACGCAATCCTTCAGGGTTAAGGGTCTTTTAAATTCAGCCAGAACCGATTGGCTTCTTTCCTTTAATTCCTTGGGAAAGTTTTGAGCATGCTCCTGTCGAATGTCCGTGTATTTCGATGAATGACACCCGGATGCGAGCAAAATACAAGTCCAGACCAGAAAAGTTTTTCTCATCATGATCGGTGGCCTCCCGGCAAAAGAAGGCCTTTTAAAAATAGATGCTCCACCTTGGCAAAAACCTCCATCATTTCAGATTTATTAAAAGGCTCTGTGATTTCAAAAGCCAGGGTTTCCAGTAGTGCCCCGATGGCCTTGGCCGCAATGTGAGGGTCCACGTGACGAAATAGTCCTTTTTGGATCCCATCACCGATGATGGCGAGCAAGGCGATATTGAGTGTGGATTTCAAATCGTCAATATTTTTAGGTTGAGAGACGTTACCCGGTCGTTGTCCGGTCTCCGCCACGTACAATCGGATGAATTCAGCATGTTCTTCCAGAATGTCCGGCATGGATTTAATAAAAAGGGACAAACGTTCCGATTCAGTTCCCGGCCCCTCCAGTACGGTTAAAAATGCTTCCTTAACTTGAGAGGAACAATTTTCGAAGAGTTCGTCAAACATGGCCTCCTTCCCGGCAAAAAGGTTATACAGGGTTCCAACCGAGTACTCTGCTTTATCGGCGATCTCCTGCATAGACACGTTTCGAACTCCGCGTTCTGAAAAAAGCCCCAGGGCAATGGAGAGGACTTCTTGTTTTCGCTGGTCCTTTTCCCTTTTCTTTCGAGACTCCTGTTTTCCTGCCATAACCAAAACCTCCCGGGGTAATGAAATGAATTATGGTTCATATATATGAATATTGATTCAAATTATCAACAGGTATTTTAGGGATTCATTCTTGTGGCCCTGAGTCCGGGGTTGAAACCGAAGAAAACCTGCGAGGATACCCGGCGAGGATCGCTGGGCAGAAGATACGGAAGGGACCCAGACCCTGAAAAAGGATCCGGTCTGTCGGATAAAAAAATATACCGCTGGAGGGCTCATCTTCTTTATGATTCGGTCCGATGATGCCAAACAGGCCCGGGGTTTTATCCTGGCTGGGCCTGCTGATGGAGTGATGTGTAAGGCGAAATGGTTAATCGGTGGATTTATACATGGGAAGGATCATGCCGGGATTGACATTTCGGTTTTTCAGGGAACGCGGTTTGTTTCTCTCCACAACCTGTTGGCGGTTTCGCCAACCGGCGAAAGCGGGTATTTCTTACTGAGTTGCTGAAGCTCCCATGAAGGGTTGAAAAGGAAGAGAGAATATCCTTTGGGTGGATCTACCGGTGCGCCCACCTGAAGGGTAAGAAAAGGGGTTTCGGGTTTCACCAGGTAGCTTAAGGACATCACATCCCCCGGGTTGGTGGGTGTGGTATCGGCAATCACCAGGGGATGGTCTGCCGCATTAATCAGACGAGCGGCCATGGGATTGTGGAGACTGCAATACCGGTTCCACCAGGTGTCCGTGTTCAAATATACATATCCAAAGAAGCAGGTGCCAACCAGCAGCCCGAGGATGGCAGAGTTCACAATCCATCCAAATTTTTTATGTTTTTGAATGATATCGGCCAGAAAGAAGGTCACGCACAATTGGAAGCAGAGAAGAGCCGGCAGAACATAACGGGCTCCCATGGATCGCTGGCCTCCGGATAGCAGATCCGGGATCATGAGGGGAAGGGCATTGAACCCGATGATCATGGCCAGCATCCAGGAAGATTTCCGGGGGCTTTTTACCAGGGTATAGAAAAAACAGCCCATGACAAAAGGGATGCTGAGCCACTGCAGCCAGAGAACTCCCGGTAAATCAAACAGCACATGATGGAGATGTTCTCCCCAGCCAGCAATCAAAACATTTACAGGAACGGAATGTTTCAGCCATCCGGTATAGCTCCGGACATAGTTGATGCCGTCCAGGACCACATAAATCCATGGAGAAAAAACCAGTGCCGCCCCGGCCACCGCAATCAAAAAAGATTTCCACTGGGACCGGTTTTCCGTGTTGAAAACGAGATAACAGGCATGGGATAGGATGAGCACACCGAACATCAAGTGGGTGTAAAGGCCGATGGTCTGGAGAATGCCGTACAGGAGCCACCCCCTGCGGGTTCGGCAGGCCCTGAGGAACTGAAAGGTGGATAAGACCAGGAGAACCTCATACAGGGAATACTGCCGGGCTTCGCGGCCATAAAGAATATTCACCGGGGAGAGGGCGGCCAGACACAGGGCGATGATGGGTGCCGACGGATGATCCGGAAAAAGCTCTTTGGCCAGAAAATACATGGCCGGAAGAAGAAGAAAGCTGATCAAAGCAGCCAGCAGCCTTGCTCCGGCAATGGGCGGATCAAAGAAGGGTGCAAAAAATCGCACGGAAAAATAATACAAGGGGCCGTGTTCCGGATGACCGGCCAGTGAAATCAAGGTGTCTTTGATGGATTTTTGAGGATTGGGTTTCTGAAAGGCCTGGATTTCATCCACTGTATGAATTTTTCCGTCAAAAATCGTTTGGGTCAGTTCCCGGGTGGAAGACCCGAAGGCCCGAAGAATGGTATGGACCTCATCGTGCCAGAATACATGGGCTTTAATATCCACCACTCGAAGGCTGACACCGGTGATGACGCAAAGAATTGCCAGTACAACAAGCATATGGCTTGTGGGATAATTTTTTATGAGAATTCGCATGGAATTTTAATGCCTTCTATGAATCGGGGGTTTTTTAAGGGAATATGGAGAAAAAATGCCCTGGTGTCAATAAGGGTTTTGCGGTATAGGTAAAGGCACAAAAAGAGAGGGTAAAGCTTATGAAAGTGATTGCAGATGTCTGCATCGTTCCCCTGGGTGTGGGGGTATCGGTTTCAAAATATGTGGCGGAGTGTGAGAGGATTTTTGAAAAAGCCGGTCTTAACCCGCAATTGCACGCCTATGGCACCAATATTGAGGGGGAATGGGATGCGGTTAATGAAGCCATTAAAAATTGCCATGAAAAGATTCATGAAATGGGTGCTCCGCGAATCAGTTCCACCATCAGGCTGGGAAGCCGGATAGACAGAAATCAGACCATGCAGGATAAGATTGACAGCGTAAAGAGTAAGCTGGGATCGGCAACTTGACATAGCAAATCGTTTTGAACTTCGAGTTTCAGATTTTGTTGCTTTTTCCCCGGAGGTGTTTGCATGAAAAAGACTCATTCCCTGCATTTTGTTGCCGTGATCCTGCTTCTATCCTGCATTTTTCCCATGGGCGCAGAGGCCTGGCATGATGAAATTCATGTGGCCATTGCCAAAGCTGCGGGATATTCAAAATGGTTCAATGCAGCGGCTGCGGACATCATCAAAGTTAAGGCGGGTGATGTTGAATATTCAAATCATTTTGTAAACAACCCCCCCGGAACCGTGGTGGATGCAAAAATGGTGATTCGCCAAGCCAAACGCTACAACACCCCGGAAGAAAAAGGCCATCTCTACGGGGCCATCATCGCTTCTCTCCGGGACTTTGCAGAAGACAAGAAAAAGGGAAAATACGGCCAGTACCACTTGGCCTTCTCCGCCCATTATGTGGGGGATCTGTCCCAGCCCCTTCACAACATCATTTACAGCCCCTACAACAAGAAATTTCATCTCCAGACCGATGGACTCCTTCAGAACGAAATCTTTGACCATCCGGAGAAAATTACCCTCCATCCCATCACCATCAAATCGGAAAACGACCTTGCACGGGAAGTAGCCCGGATCGCAAACCTGTCCATTCAAAAAGGCTATCAACTGGAAAAGGAGAATCGGCTGATGACCCGGGAAGAAGCCTATGAATGCATTTCCAGAAGCGCCTCACTTTTCAAAGCGATATTGGATTATTCGGATTCATTTTAAATCTTGAAGGCTCCTATACAGATGTGAAAAAAAATATTGTCCCCAAACAACCCCGGAAAGGATTCAAACCATGACGGAAGAACAAAAGGCGATCCAGGTCATTGCAAATGATAACGTGATTTTTGAAAATCCCCACCCGGATGTGCATGTGGCAAAAATCCCCATTGCCAATGCCTCCTGGGTGAAGACTTCAGAAGGAATTGTGGTGATTGACACCCTCCTGAATCGTGTCACCGGGCAAAAGATGAAGGAAAAGGTCGATGAAACCGGCGGGCCGGTGAAGGTCATCATTTACACCCATCACCATAACGATCATGTGGGAGGGGCCAAGGTTTTTCTCGGGGACAAACCTGAAATCATCGGACATCGTTTTCTTCCGGAAGATCTGGAGAAGTACAGAATCCTTCGGGAGCACCGGGCCAGAATCGCCTCCATCCAATTCAATGTTCCCTTTTTGCCGGAGCGCATACCGAATTATGTGGAACCCACAAAAACCTACGACACGTCCATGGTGTTTACCCTTGGAGACAAAACCTTTGAACTTTATCACGCCAGGGCGGAAACGGATGACGGCACCTGGGTCTATGTGCCTGAGTTGAAAACCGCATTTGTGGGGGATCTGATCATCATGGGGTTTCCCAATATCGGGAACCCCTTCAAACCCACCCGGTTTGGCCTTTCATGGGCAAGGGCTCTGGAAGCTGTTCGTGAAAAATCCCCCGAGATGGTCATTGCCCACGGGGGCAGGGCGGTTTATAAAGGGCCTGATGCCATGGAGGTTCTCAATGCCAATATTGAAGGGATTCATTCCATTCATGACCAGGTGGTGGCGCTCATCAACCAGGAAATGCCCGTGGATGAAATGATCCATGCGGTGGTCCTTCCGGATCATCTGAAAAACCACAGGTTTCTGAAGTTCACCTATTCCAGGCCCGAATTCGCCGTATACAATATTTACCGGTGGTA
>VMSV01000255.1 GCA_013791935.1 Desulfobacteraceae bacterium
CCGAATTGGTCTCACGCAAAGCCGCCAAGGCGCAAAGAAAAGAATTGGACAGGTTTATTGGCCGCTTCGCGGAAACGAAAAAGATAAATTCGAATGACTGAATACAGAGAAGTTTTAAAACCATAGTTCTTTTTCTTGGCGTCTTGGCGGCTTTGCGTGAGTAAGTTTTTAAATCAGGAATTTACACTTTAAATAAATCTTGTAAATTATGTTAATCCTGTCTGGAAAAAGTTTTTACACGTAAACGATGCCAGAAGCTGGCCAGTTTCCTTATAAATAGCATAGAGTTACCAGAATGATTTTACTCCTGGATAACCTAATATTTTTTCATCTTTTGAAATAAGTGTAGCACCTGTCTTTATAGCAGTTGCTATGATGATTCGATCTGCAGGATCATTATGAAGGGGCGGGGGTAATTGAACGGATTTAACCGCGATGTCGTTGTCAATCGGAACAAATGAAAAGAAAGGAAGGTTTTCGGACATCGAAATCCAATTTTCCAATTCGATAGTCAGAACCAAACGTTGCCTTTTAACCAGAAGTGCAACCTCCCATACGCTGATGGAGGAGATCAGGATAGATTTTTCTTGAACGCCTATATTTATTTTTTCAAGAGCGCCCTCGGAAAGCAATTCTGGATTGCTGACAAACCATACCCAGGTATGAGTGTCCAGTAAAATCACTTTAAACTGTTCCAATCCTCCAACCCAACCGGTTGTGTGGGGTCGACATAATGTTTCGCTGTGTTTCTCAGCCTCTTAATCATTTCATCTGTCTGATCCTTATAAGGGATAATTTTAAGCACGGGTTTCCCGTGGTCGGTTATGATTAATTCTTTGCCAGACTGCTCAACGATCCTAAAATAATGAAGGGCTTTGGGCTTAAATTCGGATTTGGAGACTATTTTATTCATATTCATAACAACCTTTTTTTAACTAATTACTTTAATGGTTAATTATTGTTTATTTCATTGTAATGAGATGAAATAAACAAGGTCATATTTGCATGGTCATAATTTTCTGTCAACATCGGACTGTGAAAAAGCTATCTTCTGTCCCGCCTAAATAACCCATCGTTTGCAACATCTTTGACCCACGTCATCTAAAACCCACTATTGTCTCGACCTTTCGAACAACAAAAAGCCGCTTGGATGCAAGCGGTGTGCATAAAGGCCAGGCGGCTGCTAAACTAAAACCTACTGATGAACTTACGTATTCAACGAGTGTGGAAGTGGAAATGTATTTGAAATAAATGTTAAAAACGGTGATTATGTTTTATGTGGTTAAGTGATTAAGTCGCAAAAAATAACTTAAAAACATAACCACATAACCACATAATAACATAATCACTTAACCACTGTTTTTAATAATCCATCTATTCCTTCCCTGTTCTTTCGCCAGGTAAAGAGCCTCGTCGGATAGGCTGAGAAGGCTTTCACGGGATGCGTTGTCCTCGGGCAGTTTAATGGAGGTCACCCCCAGGCTTAAGGTCACATGGGGACAAACGGCAGAACTTACATGGGGGATTTTTAGATTTTCAATTCCCTGCCGGATTTTTTCCGCAACAACACCCGCTCCTGCCGAATCCGTTCCGGGCAGAATCACCGCAAACTCCTCCCCGCCGTATCGGGCCGCAAGATCACCGGAGCGTTTGGCATTTTCAGCAATACAAAGAGCTACCTGCTTTAGGCATTCATCCCCCATCTGATGGCCATTGGTGTCATTGTATCGTTTAAAAAAATCAACATCGCACAAGATCAGGGATAACCAGTCGCTTTCTCGAGACATTCTATTCCACTCCTTTTGAAGGGTATTGTCAAAATGTCTTCGGTTTGCAATCTGGGTTAATCCGTCAATCACCGTCAGCCGGGTTAATTCCCGGTTGGCTTTCTGAAGCTCGGCCTCCATGTGTTTTCGTTCGGTGATGTCTTTGAAAATGGCCAAAATTCCCATGGGCTTGCCTTCAAATCCAAGAAACGGCGTGGCCGTGAGTAAAAAAGGCGTGGTTTGGCCGTTCCCGGTGCAAATATCCGTATCCAGTTCCAGGGATTTCCTGGTTTTCATCACTGCCTGCATGGGGCAAGCAGGGCTATTGCAGAGGGGGTTGTTGAGAATTTCGGAACATTGTCGGCCGATGACTTCGCTTTCATTTTTTTGAATCATTGTTGAGAAAGCTTTGTTAATCCGCAGAACTTTTTGCTGCTTGTCAATCACCCAGATGGCATCCGTCACGGTGTTGAAGATCTGGCTGAATTCCAGGTTGGCGACTTCCGCTTCGGCGGCCATTTGATTGGCCCGCTCAATGGCCATTTCCATTTGCTGGGTTGTTTCAGAGTAGTCCTGCTGAACCGCCTCAAGTTCTTCCATGAGCTTTATTCTCTGGTGAGCTTCATTCTCCAGGTCGCCGAGCTTCTTTTCCAGGTCCTCGTAAGTGGGTTTTCCGGATACCATCAGGGGTGTTTCCTCCAGGAATTATTTTTGCAAATCATCGGGTATTTTGCAAACAGGGATGGGCTCCATTTTATGCTTGTTTGCACGATTGAATTTTAAATAAATGGGTAGAATTTCTTTTTGTCGGTCGTTCAGGCTTATTTTATCCTCCGGTTTTTCAAGATGCTCCATGGCCCATTGGAGTTCTGCGTAGGTGGCCCCGATCTGACTTTCATCGGTGCGGTTATCCTGCCAGAGTCCGTCCGTGGGCGGAGCCTGTAAAATCTCTTCCATCACCCCCAGTTTTTCCCCGATTTCATAAACCTCTGTTTTCATCAAATCCGCGATGGGCGATAGGTCCACGCCCCCGTCCCCGTACTTGGTAAAAAACCCCACCCCGAAGTCTTCAACCTTGTTTCCCGTGCCGGCAACCAACAAGCGGTGGTGCCCTGCAAAAGCATACAGGGTGATCATTCGAACCCTTGAGCGCGTATTGGCCATGGTGAGGCCGTCCTGAAGCTCCGGGGGGAGGTTATCGCAATAAGCCTGAAATACGGGGGTTAGATCAACCTTAGCCCCGGTGACGTTGGGATATTGGTTTTGAAGCCATTCAATATGGTTTGCAGAAAGCCGCACCTGGTTGGAGGACTGGTATATGGGCAGGTTCAGAGCATAAACCTTTTTTCCGGTTTTTGCGCACAGGATGGAGGTTACCGCCGAATCGATCCCGCCGGAAACCCCCACCACAAAACCGTTTAAATGAGATTTGTCACAATAGTCGGTCAGCCATTTGACGATGTGGTGGATTACTTCTTGAATTTTCATAAAAAACCTACCCTCACCCCGACCCTCTCCCGTGAAGGAAGAGGGAGTTTTAAAACATTTTTCGGGGTGATTAATCTTTCATGCTGTTTAATATGGTTTGTCCAAAGACCAGGAAATCAGGCCGGTTCATGGCATCATAATCTTGGCCACCCATGCTTTCAATAACCTGAAGGGACTGAGAATCCAAGAGAGATTTTGTCATCCTGCCGAGAAACACTTTTCCGGGCACGTCATTCACCCCTGTAATCAGCGCCAGGTGCTGATCAATGAAGGTGTTTTTCTGCTCGGGTGTAATGGGTTGCCGCATGTTCCCGCAAATGATGAAATAGCCCCGGATTTTGTTTTTTATGAAGCCCCGGTTTTTTTCCAGGAAGTTTTTAAGTTCACTGGAAACACGACTTGCCCGGATGGAGCCGCCGATGACGAGATGGTCAAACCCGGTCAGATCCGGATTTTCCCTCACATCAAAAACGTCTGCGATGCCTCCCATGCCCTCGGATATCCATATGGCCGCATCCCGGCTGGAGCCACACCATGTTCCGTAAATCACAGCCCATTTTTTATCTGTCGGTTTAAGAAAGTATTTTAATGCCCAGCTTTTTATCGGGATAGCCAAAGAACCTATGCCCGCCAGCCCGATCTTTAAAAAAGATCTCCTTTTCATGTGAACCTCGTTTTTAGAATATTTTGTTTATCAACCTGAATCTCACCGGTATTCCCATTGACCGTAACCCAATCGTTTTCTGCAACCCGGTCATAAATATCATCCCCCTGGTATTCAACTATGGGAATACTTTTTTGAAACCAGGTATCTCCAAGAAGCGCACCCGAGACCAAAAGAGGTTCTGCGTTTTGTACGATCATGGCGGCTGGAGCACAGTGATTTACAATAAGATTGAGAATCACCATGCCTGTATAGGTGGATCCGATAACCGCCGGAAAAATCAACACCCTGCCTTTGATATTTTTTCCATAGAATTCATGATGACGATCTTGAACATAAGAGCGCCGGAAAGGAAGTAGGTTCGCGATTTTGGTAAAAGAAGCCGTAAAGTTCATGGCTTTATCTGTTTTCAGGGCAGGACCTGATTCGATGCCTTTGAAAATCGGTTTTCCTTTGAGCAGGGTCATATTTTAAACTCCACAGGCGGCAAGGCAATCCGCCACCGTACCATATGCGGTGTTGTCCAGGTAATAGTAGCATTTTCCCGATGCGGTGAGTATCTTTTTTTTCCCCATTCCCGGGGTCAGGGCTGCCGTTGGGCAAAAGTCAAAAACCGAAACCCCGGCCCGGACCACCTGTTGATAGGTTTCGGTTTCCTTGAATCTTCTGCACGCTTCGGGCACAAGGCAAAACCAGACTGGGAGCTTTGCTTTTTCTCCCTCAAAATTCCCTCCCAAATCCATGGCCTCTTCAAAGGTCATCTGGGGACACCCGAAAACAACCATGTCCGGCGCACCGGGGTCTTTATCCCTCAGGGCGTCCAGATCATTTTGAGTAATGGTGAGGATTTTTTCCGGGTTGCCGGCAAAAACAGCAGCCAGGTCCGGCGCTTCAGGGGTCAATCCCTCCACATGAAACAAAGCCACGCCGCCGGATGCAGCCATGGCGCCCCCCATATTTTTTAATTCAATGGGGGTGAAAGGATAGTTTTCAAGGACCGGAACTTTATCCACCACCCTTTGCCCTATGATAAATCCCAGGGCACTGGCGTCCATTTTTTGGACATCCAATCGGATCAAAATCCGGCCTCGTCGGTTTTCATCCAGCAGGTAACCGAATTCCGGCGCAAAACCCGTGACCGCCGAGCAGAGATCGATGAGAAGGGAATTCCGGTTGGTCCGGGCGCCCAAGACGGAGTTTGCGTATTGAACGGCAGAAGACTCGGCCCAACTGATTCGGTCACCGAATTCCGGGATATTGGCGCCGTCATAGCAGACGCAACTGTAATTGGGAATCACGCCGATGTCAGACAGAAGAGCGTCCAGTTTTTTTTGGCTGGAAAAGGCGATTCTATTGATCCAGTTTAATTGATGGCCCGGCCGGGGATTGATCGTGGTGGGCACGCGGCAGGTGATGTTCTCCTCGACCATCTGCTCCAATATCCGGTAGTAGCTTTTATAGGTTGAGACACCGAAGGTTCCAGCGAGGTGGGAGCTTTTTATGGGCACCAGTCTTTTGGCCTCGAATACGTTGCCGTATTGAACCATGGTTTTCAACGCGTTGGCCAAAACAATGCCTTTTTCTCCTGCCAGGATGTCTTTCTGCTCGGGTTCAAGTTTCATGTTCACTCTTATTTGCGCATATAATATTGCATGGTTGCATCGGGAATGACCGCAACATCCGCATGGGAACCATGATATTTTTTTAAAACAGCCAAAGTTTGATCCCAGGATCGGGTCCAGGTGATCCTTTCCGGGTTGGAAAACCAATCCCCGAAATTTTTATCCGAATAAGGGGCCATAATGATCAGCTTGATGGATGGGGGGATGGAAGCCACAGGATATTGGCGGCCTCCGTAATTTCTTCCCCATCGCCCCAGAAGGTGATGGATCACCTGGCCTTCGGGGGAAGTGGCGATGATGACCACCGTGCCGGTCAAGTTTTTCAGCGGACGAATACCCATTCCCATGGCAATGGCCATTTCGTTGGCTTTCACAAACGCGTTGGAGATAACGATGTCCTTATTCTCCGGTTTGGGGAATGTGGCATAGTGGTCCTTTGCCTGTTTGACGGCTGCATGAAATACCGTTTTATAGTTGCCTGCAAAAACCGCCGAGGTTTGGCCCCGGCCGTTCACGATCACATTGATGCAGAAATCCAGACCCGCAAGTCCTGCGGCTTCCTCAATGTCTTCCTGCAAAATATTGTGGGGGTATTTGCCCATGCCCGTGGATTTTTTATCCATGGCTTCCACATTAAGGTGATAATGGGTGATGCTGTCAATGTGGGATATGCCGGGCAGGATGATCTTCCCGCCACCGCTGAAGCCAGCCTGGGGATGGGCCGTGACACAGCCGATGGCGATTTTAAACTCGGCCTCGGCCACCTCCCGGTTGATTTTAAGAATTGTGCCCCTGGAGGTTTCCCCCACCTCCACACAATTTTCATAAATATTGTGATTGAAGACTCTGAATCGATCCAGAATGGCCTGCCCGAGTTTTTTCCGAAATTCGTTGGCTGTCAAGGCTCCATGGGTACCCAGAGCGCAAACAAAGGTGATCTCGTCTTTCCGAATCCCGGCCTTAAGCAGCTCTTCAAGGATAAAAACGGCTATTTCCCCTGTTTTTGTAGGGCGGGTCATGTCATCAAAAATGATCACGGCGGATTTTTTTCCTTGGGCCAGTTCCGAGACCGGGGGAGAATCCAAGGGATGCAGAACCGCATTTTTGATTTCATCCGGCGTGAGGGCCGGAGCATTCACGCCTTTCATGGGGCAGATTTCCACAGCCCAGTCATCGGGCAATTGGATTTCAAGGGTACTGTTTTCATACCATAGAAGTTGCGGCAAACCGATTTTCATTATCGACTCCTGAAACTCAAATCCGGTTGTCTCCATCCAATACCGCGCGTACGGTTCGAATGAGGTCCACTTTTTGACTACTTGGTAATTAGAAGAATATCCCCATCTTTGCAGCCGAGAAGAGCTGCGGCGCTTTCAAAATTCCTGGCGATCTTAAGGAGCCCGTCCTGTTGAAAAAAAGCAATCCACTCCCCTTTGGATACATCACCGAAGGAGGTTCCCAGAAGTACTTTATATTTTTTTTCCGCAAAAATCACGGTAAAGGGTTTTCCTTTTTCAAGCCCGATTCCGGCGGCATCCCCGGGAGTAAACTCCGTATCCAGGTTTCCGTATTTGGGATGGACCCTTGTAATTTTGGTATAAGCCCCGCCGTCCGCAAAAACCGCAAGGGAAGGCTTGTCTTTTGGAATGATGAGGAGACTTTGTTCCATGGCGATATCCTTGCCGCCCGCGTATTCCACCAGGGCCTTAAATGCAGCAAGCTCTTCTTCGGCATTCACATTGAGGTGCCCATCCCTTTTCACCACCCAGTGGGCGGGTTTGACGGCATCCATTTTTAAATCGGCCGCGTAACCCTTTACGGCATCCGCCTCTTTCTGGTTGGATAAAAACAGGATCGGGATCATGGGTTTCAACGAAAAACCCAACTCTTCCCGGATGGCAGGGTCAATGATCAGGGCTCCGGCGTACTCTGCAGAATGCTTTTCACATAGAGTGATGGCAATGGCGCCCCCCATGGAGGCGCCCCGAATAAATATTTTATCGGGAGCTCCGTAGGTTTTTATGATGTATTTCCGGAGGAGTCCAACATCTTCAAGGCCTTCTTTGTAGGCGATACCATTTTTCCGGTAACTGGTGGAGCCAATCATCCAACCCTCATTCAAAAGGGTTTTGTAGAACCGGCTGTTGGTGTCGAAATCCGCAGTAAGGGCCGTGTCTGGCTCTCGGTATTCGTGGGCCAGGATCAGAAGCTTTTTATTCCATGGGGCAGGTTCCGCAATGAGAATTTTTGCGCCTTCCAATTCACCCCTGAAAAGCTTAACCTCATTTTCCCCATAAGCCCGGGGGGTGAAACTACAGATGATCAGAATCAGGAAGAATAGTTTTTTCATGGCCGACTCTTTCATGGATTTTGGAGTGAGGGTTAAAACACCCTGTAGACCCTTATGATGACCTGTTTATCCCGGGGCGGGGCCAGGGTGAGGGTGCCCAGGAAAATGGATTTGTTCAGCCAGTCATATGGCCCCACCGGGGCTTCAAAGGCCGGAACCGTTCGCACATAGACCAGAGGCGAACCATCAGGGTTTTTGCCCATATGAACCAGGCCCTTGTTGACCACGGAGATCAGGGCGTTATCATGGGTTTTAAGGGTATAGCGGGCGCAAATCGTCATGACCCCGTCCGGCCTTGTGCACTGCCAGTCGGCACCACCGGGAACAACGGTTCCCTGGATGTTCGGGCCGCTGAAGGTGCCGCCGGTAATGGGGATAAGCTGGGATTTCCCCCTGGAAGAAGGGCCGATGACCAAGGTTGAGCCGATGCCGACTTTTGCCTCAAAGACAAATTCCGTATGAATTTCATTGGGAAGAGGGTTGCTTTCCATCTGAGTCTCCGTTTGCACGAAATGAGGATTAATGCGCCATGCATATCACTAAAAACCTGGAATATCAATTCCTCTCATAATTTTTGCCAAGGCATCCTAAATGGCTCAGACAGCATAAGCTTTGCAAACGGGGCATCCATTCCGCTCAATCCATCCCTTTGAGAATCAAATGCGGTTACCCTGTAATTTTTGCCCGGGCCGGTTGCATCTTACATTTATTTATCAACCTGTGTATGATACTGGTCTAAAACATTTCATAAAACAATTCAAGAAAGGATGGATGCTAAATGACGGATCAAAACGCCGTGTTGTTGAATGTGAATGACAAGGGGATTGCCTTGATGACCTTGAATCGGGCCGAGGCCATGAATGCGTTTAACCAGGATCTCTGGAAAGGGCTGCAGGAAAAGGCGGAATTCATCAGGGTAAACTCGGATATCCGCGTGGTGGTGGTGACCGGGGCCGGAGAACGGGCCTTCAGCGCGGGCATGGATCTTAAAATGATCGCCTCCGGCGGCGGAGGCAGTTCATCCTTATTCCCTCAGTATAGAAGGGGGTATGATCAGCTTTTTGCATTGAAATCGGTTTTCACCGCCTTTGAAGAATTGGCCTGCCCGGTCATCGGAGCCATCAACGGGTACTGCCTCGGAGCCGGGCTTGAATTTTCCCTGTGTTTTGACATGCGCCTCGCTGGGGAAAACGCGGTGTTCGGCTTGCCGGAAATGCCCCTGGGAGTGATTCCGGATCTGGGAAGCACACAACGGCTCCCGAGAATCGTGGGAATCGGAAAAGCCAAGGAAATGATCATCACCGGGCGGAAAATCAAAGCCGGGGAAGCCCTTCGCGTGGGCCTGGTGGACCATGTGTATCCCAAGGATCAGCTCATGGTTGAAGCCATGAAACTGGCGGAAGAAATTGCTCAGTTGAATCCGCGCCTTGTGGAAGGGGCCAAGCGGGCTGTGAACATGTCCATGTCCACCCCTCTGGATGCCGGGCTTCGCCTGGAAACCGATATCTGCATGGGCGCCGGAAGCGGATCGACCTTTGGAGAAGAGGCACGGAAGAAGATGGGGAAGTGAAAAGGGTGTTCTACATAAAACACAAAGGTTATCCGGTTAAATTACCTAAAAAAACATCTTTTAGGGGGAGGTCGCAAAGCTATGGAAAACCATGATTAACAGGTTCTCGACAGGTTTTGCGCAAGCTGAAACAGCAGGTTCACGCCTCTGGGAAGATCCTCCTCGTGAATGTCGAAATTCTCATTGTGATGGGTGCCCTTGCTGGGGGAGCCGATGCCGATATAGGTGGTTTTACCGCCGTTTCTCAGTACTTCATTCATGATGAAGGTGGCATCTTCGCTGCCGGAGATCTGAAGCCGGTCGAGGATTTGCTCTTTTTTCATCCCGATGTCCAGGCAGGCCTTTCTCACCTCGGAAACCATTTCCCCTGAGTTGGGCGCGGTTTCCGTTTCCGCTTCAAAACGGATGTCATGGGTCACCTCCTGCATGAGCGCCGCTCCCTGAATGATGTTTTCCGCCCGGCCCAGGAGGTATTCCATCACCGGATTGGTCTGGGCCCTTAAATCCAGCTCAAACTCCGCATGATCGGGGATGATGTTCACGACATTGTCGGATTTGAACTCTCCGATGTTGATCCGGGAAGACCCTCCGCTGTGCCGGGAGATGCCGTAGAGTCCGTTAACCGCCGTACAGGCGGCCAGCAGGGCGTTTTTCCCGGCATGGGGCGCTCCTCCGGCATGGGCGCTTGTTCCCTTGAAAACCACCCGAAGTCTTTTGTCGGCAAAAAAGCTAACCCCGCAGGAGGTCATGCCCGGACCGCTCATGCCCAGATGAGCGGAAAAGAAATAGTCCAGGTCTTTGATGAAGCCGAGTTTTGAATAAAGCCTACCTCCCATAAGAACTTCTTCTCCGGGCTGAAACAGAAGATAAAATTCCCCGGAAAGTTCCTCCAGATTTTTTGAGAGAAGGCTCGCCAGCCCAAGGCCCAGGGTGATATGCCCGTCATGGCCGCAGGCGTGCATGTTTCCTGTATCGGATGCAAAACCGTTTTTAAAAGGCTGGTGGGTTTCTGCGCAAGCCTCTTGAATGGGAAGCCCATCCATGTCAAACCGGAATCCGAACCGGGGCCCTTTCTTCTTGCCCTTAAATAAGACCACAACCCCGGGAATGCCTTCAAACCGCGGAATCCAAGGATCGTCCGGATATTTTTCCAGGCATTGATCATAGGCCTTGGTGTTAAGCTGAGCTTCCATCCGTTCGGGTTCAACCAAGGCAGCCTGTAAATCCTTTCCAAACATCAGGCTGCAATTCATGGGTTCCAAGTATTCACAGATTCGCGCCGTGGTCCAGAATTCCGTAAATCCGGTTTCCGGGTTTCGGTGGAACAGTCGCCGGAGTCTAACCAGTTCAGCAAACTGATCCTCTTGATTTAAAGGGGTCATTTGTTTTCCTTTTTTAAGGGTTGACTTCACAAAACCCGCATGTTTTACCCATCACCCATCACCCATCACCCATCACCCATCACCCATCACCCATCACCCAATCTTCTCAGCATAAATTTCAATGGGATGTTTCACCAGGATTCGGGATTGGGATTTGGACAGAATGTGGCTCAGCTGCATCATGCAGGCCGGGCATCCGGAAGCCACAATATCGCAGTTTGTGGCCAGAATATCGGTCAGTTTGGCGTTGCCGATGCGATTGGACAATTCATAATGCTCGATGCCAAAGCTTCCCCCCATGCCGCAGCACCGGTCGGATTGGTTCATTTCCACCAGACGATACTTGTGACGATCTGAAATCAAGGCTCTGGGTTCGGAAGAAATATTGAGGCTTTTCTTAAGATGACAGGGGTCGTGGTAGGTGATGATTTTTGCTTCATCAGAACCGGTTCTGATTTCTTTTTCTTCTTCGGGGTCCATTCTTGAAGCAATGAATTGGGAAATGTCCAGGGTTTTCTCCCCCAGGGTTGTCAGGAGAGAAGTTATTCCATCCTCTTCCTTTGCCAGGATCATGGGCCAGATTTTTTTTATGGCATAGGCGCAGGTTGGGCAGGCTGTGATGAGATGATCAAAAGAGTGTTTTTCAAACTGGGCAAGATTCAATCGCATTAATTTTTCAGCGGTCTCCCTATCGCCTGCTGCCATGGCCGGCATGCCGCAGCAGGCCAGGGTTTCCGGTAGAATCACCCGGACCCGGTTATGGTGCAATGCTTTCATGACCGCCTGGCCAATGTTGGGGAAAATATAATCAATGAGGCAACCCGGGTAAAACAAAACAGTGGATTCCCCGGCTTCCGGCTTCGCATCTTCCTGAGTATAGGTTTGATGAAAGGGCTTTTCCGCCAGGGGAAGAAAATGGCGTTCCCCCAGGGCAGCAGGAAAACCCAGGGAGGCTGTGCCCAGGGTCGGGCTTTCCTTTTTGATGAACCGGTTTTGAAATTTTGCGCCCCTGGCGGCCCATTTCTCCAACCGATCCGGGTTTGCCAGCATTTTTTTCAGGAGGTATTTTTTTACCGGGGAAAGACCGGCCACCCCGGAGAGAAGGCTTCTGGCTTTCAAAAAAATAGCCAGGGTGGCCACACCGTTGGGGCAGTGCTTTCCACAGGCCCCGCAAAGCAGGCATCGATCCAGCCGTTCCTTCACCCCATGGGGATGGTCGAACATCTTCTCTTTCATTCCGTCCAACAAGGCCAGTTTTCCCCTGGCCACGTCGGTTTCATTCCGGGTTTCAGCATACAGGGGGCAAACCGACATGCACATGCCGCACCGGGCGCACTTGGAGAGATCGGATTCCAGGTCTTTAAAAAGCCGGGCCAGGCTTTCCATCTTTGAGTTCATGCGATGACCCGGAGTTCGCGAGAAAAGAAGATTGTTCGCCATGGCCATCTTCATACCAGCCCCGGAAAGGAACATCAACGGGCTTTTTGCGATGGTTTCGTCATGGGGCTTATTTATTGAGATTCATTTGTTATATTGACAACAAAACCATATTTAAGTACCATAAAATCTCTCATTAACCTATTGGGAAGCGCCGTTAAGGATAGCCTATGCTGATCGGTCTCGATGTCGGGGGAACCCATACGGATGTTGTGCTTTTAAGCAATGAAGGAGTGGCCTGCACCAAAAAGGTGCCCACCGATCCTTCCAACCTTTTTGAATCCGTTGTGAAAGGTCTGGATGCCGTTTTGGCGGATACAGACCCTTCCAAGATCAAAAGGGTGGTTTTAAGCACAACCCTGTCCACCAATGCAGTGGTCCAGAACAAAATGCCCCCGGTGGGTATGATTGTATCCAGCGGCCCGGGAATAGATCCGGAATTTTATCGAACCAGCCCCCACTACCACGCGGTTGCCGGTAGCATTGATCATCGGGGGCGCGAGATTGATCCGGTGCGACCCTATGAAATTCTCGAGGTCATGGATCAATTTAAAAAAGCCGACATTCACCATATTGGGATTGTGGGCAAATTTTCCGTGAGGAACCCCGCCCATGAACTCACCATTTATGAGCTGGTAAAAGGATCTTTTGAATCCGTTTTTATGGGGCACCGCCTTTCCGGGGCCCTGAATTTCCCAAGGCGAATTGCCACCACCTATCTCAATGCTGCTGTTTCACCCATCCATAAAGAATTTTACAAAGCCATTGAACAGTCCCTGAAAAAAGCCGGGCTGACCACGCCCATTCGAATTCTCAAGGCCGACGGCGGAAACATGAGTTTTCAGTCTTCCACGGACTTCCCTGTTCAGACTATCCTTTCCGGTCCTGCGGCCAGTGTGGTGGGGGCCATGGTCTTTGCCGATGACCAATCGGAAAAGCTGGTTCTGGATATCGGCGGGACCACCACGGATATGTCTGTTCTGGTTCATGGCGCACCCTTGTTAAACCCTTTGGGGATTTCGGTGGGGCCCTATCAGACCCTGATCCGGTCCTTGGAAACGCTTTCCATCGGCATCGGCGGGGATAGCCATATTTCGGTGATCCATGGCGAAATAAAAATCGGTCCGGATCGCAAGGGTCCGGCCATGGCTCACGGAGGCCCGGTTCCCACCCCAACGGATTCGCTTTTTGTTCTGGGGAAAAACATGGACGGGGACAGGGACAAAGCCGTGCAGGGATTTACTCCCATTGCAGAAGCTTTGGGGTTGAGCGTGGAAGAGGCGGCGGATAAAATTTTCAAACGGACCTGCCGCATGATTCTTTTGGAGGCTCGAAAGATGATTCGGCGGATCAACCGGAAGCCGGTTTACACGGTTTACGAAATGCTTGAAGGTCATAAGGTTAAGCCCGTGGAAATTCTCGTTCTGGGCGGGCCTGCCCCTTATTTTGCAGAATGTTTCAATGAGGTTTCGGATTTTACGGCAAAGGTCGTGCCCAGGTGGACGGTGGCCAACGCCATCGGCGCGGCCCTGGCCAGAACCACCTCCGAGGTGATGTTGTTCGCCGACACCGAGCAGGGTATCGCCACATCGCCGGGAGAAAATTTCAGGGAAGAAATCCCCAACACCTTTACCAAGGAAGAAGCCATTGTCATGGCCCTCGATCTGCTTAGGCAAAAGGCCCTGAGAAGGGGGGCCAATCCGGAGTACCTGGAAATGGAAGTGGTGGAGGAGCAGGAATTCAACATGGTCAGGGGATTTTATACCACTGGAAAGAACATTCGAGTGAAAGTACAGGTAAAACCCGGATTGATTCATGGGTATGACAATTTGATTCGGAAGCTTAAAGCAGAGTAACAAAACACCTCTTCCGGACATGGGAGTAAATTATGCTGCGCGCAAAAAATAAAACCGGCCTGGTGTTTTTCCCCGCCTTTGATTGGGCCATAGACCCCACCCACCCGGAAAGGGAAGAACGCCTGTTGTATACCCAGGATCAGGTGCTTGAAGAAGGGGTCCTGGACATCGAGGGCATCACCGAATACAAGCCGGATCTTGTGACCTTAAAAGATGTCCAGAGGGTTCATTTCTGCGTGCCGGATGTGTGGTCCAGAACCACGGAATCTCATTTCATCAGCGCAGGCGGAGCCAAGAATCTCGGCATTGCCGTCATGGAAAAGGAAATCGACAACGGGTTTGCGCTTGTGCGGCCTCCCGGCCATCACGCCATGCGAGTGGTTCACGGGGCACGGGGGTTCTGCAATATCAACATCGAAGCCATCATGATTGAATTTCTCCGCCAGGCCTATGGAGTGAACCGAGTCGCCATTGTGGATACGGACTGCCATCACGGAGACGGCACTCAGGATATTTACTGGCATGATCCCGACACCCTTTTCATCTCCATACACCAGGACGGCAGAACCCTTTATCCGGGGTCGGGTTTTCCCCATGAACAGGGCGGCCCCAATGCCCTGGGCACCACGGTGAACATCCCCTTGCCTCCCTACACGGCGGAAGAAGGATTTCTCTACACCATTGAAAACATTGTCCTGCCCATTCTGGATGATTTCAAGCCGGATTTGATCATAAACTCCGCAGGCCAGGACAATCACTATACAGACCCCATCACCAACATGAATTTTTCAGCCCGGGGGTATGCGGACCTCACCTCCATGCTTAAACCCCACATCGCCGTGCTGGAAGGCGGCTATTCCATTGAAGGGGCTTTGCCCTATGTGAATGTAGGGATTATTCTGGCCCTGGCCGGAGTGGATTACAGCCATGTGAAAGAGCCGGATTATGACACTCGAACCCTGCGCAGGCAGTCCGATATTCTGGAGCAGATCAAAGAGGTTGAAGGCAAGATCAAGGAGAACTGGCAAAGCAAGGAGATGATCCGGCGAGCCATTCAGCAGTCCAAGGATTTCGTTCAGAGAAACCGTACGATTTTTTATGATACCGAGGGCATTACCGAAACCCAGACGGAAAAAATACGGGTATGCAAAGATTGCGGCGGAGCCTTGAGAATCGATTCCCGATCCGACAGGGGAAACCATATCCTTGCCGTGCATGTTCCAAGAAAGGCCTGCCCTGCCTGCATAGAGACAGGGCACCAGTGGTTTGATGAAAAAGAAACCGAGAATTTTGACATGGTCTTTTTGCAGGATCGAACCACGGATAAGTATATGCAGAAGAAAAAAAGTTAACCGAGCCACTTTCAAAAGGCCCCATTTTGGCCGATCTCTGCGTTGCGCTCCAATTTCAATCCTCAAAATACGTAAATGTATTCCTGCGGTTGAAATTTTCTCGCGCCTTGACCTCTGCCAAACTGAAACGTTTTGAAAGTATCTCCCTGGATTTGAGTTTTCAGCAGAGTTGTTTTTGAAACCGAACAAACAGACAACCCTTTACGACAACCTGATTCTTCGGTCCCGGATTCTTGATTCGGTCCGCCGCTTTTTTCTGAACAACCATTATCTTGAAGTGGAAACCCCGGTTCGAATCCCGGCCCCGGCCCCTGAAATTCACATTGATGCCCAGCCTTCCGGGAACTGGTTTCTTCAAACCTCTCCGGAACTCTGCATGAAACAGCTCCTTTCCGCCGGATTTCCAAGAATATTCCAGATTTGCAAAGTGTTTCGCCAGAAGGAAAGAGGCCGCCGTCATCTGCCGGAATTCACCCTTTTGGAATGGTATGCTGCGAAGATGGATTACCTGGGCATGATGGAGGTTTGCGAGGATCTTGTGCGCCATGTAGCACGGGAAAACGGTTTCGGAGAGTGTTTAGAATACCGGGGAAACAGCATCCAACTCGGGAGGCCCTGGGAAAGAATTTCACTCCAGGCTGCTTTTGAAAAATATGCGTCGGTTTCTCTGGAAAAATCGCTATCTGATGACACCTTTGATGAGATCATCAGCCAGGAAATCGAACCCTTTCTGGGGATACAAAAGCCGGTATTTCTATATGATTATCCGGCTGAAAAAGCCGCCTTGGCCCGCTTGAAACTCGGCAATCCGGAAGTTGGAGAACGGTTTGAGCTTTATATGGCAGGCCTTGAAATCTGCAATGCGTTTTCGGAACTCACAGACCCTTTGGAGCAAAGGCGGAGATTTGAAAAAGATGCTCTGGTCCGGGAAGCGATGGGGAAGGATATTTACCCTCTGCCGGAGGTTTTTCTTGAAAGCCTGGTCCACATGCCGGATGCTGCGGGAAACGCACTGGGCCTGGACCGTCTGGTGATGATTTTTGCCAATGCTGAAACCATGGATGAGGTGGTGGCGTTTGCTCCCGAGGAATTATAAAAATATGGTTTTTTTAACAGGCAAAAAAAAGCCCTATATTATGGCCCACCGGGGAAATCCCACGGTTTGCCCGGAGAATACCCTGGCATCCTTTCAACAGGCGGTGGAAGACGGGGCGGACATTATTGAAACAGACCTGCATCTTTCAAAGGACGGAGAGTTTGTCTGCATTCATGACGCCACGGTGGATCGAACAACGGACGGTCATGGCCCTGTGGCGGACAAAACCCTTGAAGAATTGAGAAAACTCAAGGCAGGATGTGGCTTTGAAGGTTTCTCCCGGGAGAGCATCCCCTCCCTGAAGGAGGTTATTTCCATACTTCCAGCGGATGTGGCTTTGGCCCTGGAGCTTAAAATCGATGGTTTCCTGGAGGAGGAAATTTGCGGCAGGCTTGTGGATCTGCTTAAGGAGAGTCGAATTCTTGAGCGGACCCTGATTATTTCCTTTTCCCTGCCAAGAACCCAGGCCATGAAGGCTGTGGAGCCCGGCATCCTCACCGGATGGATCACCCTTTCCCGGAAACGCCCCATCAAAGGTCCTGATTTGCTGGGGCCGGCCTGGCCCATCCTGATGGCCAACCCCCTGTATGTTTTATGGGCCCATGGGCAGGGCCAGGCCGTCTGTGCCCTGGACAATCAAACCGATTCCCGGCTCTGGCTCTACAGGTTTTTGGGTTGTGATGCGGTTCTCACCAATGATTCCGGAAAAACCGCTCGAAAATTAAGAAGGAACCGATGACCCTGGCCGGAATGAAAATCGGCATTTTATTTGGCCGGTTTTTAGGGTATAAAACTTTCCTGACCAAAAGAAATCCTGAAAACAAGGTTTGCATTGGCACCCATAAACATTGAAAATATCTATGACGGGATCCCTGAACATCTTCCGGAGGAATGGTTTCAGATTCTCCTTGAGAACCGGAACTTCAGGATAGAGCGCATTGTTTCCAAAGGGCAGGGGACGCCTGAAGGGCAATGGTTTGATCAGGATGCGGACGAATGGGTAATTTTGCTCAAAGGCGCTGCGGGTCTCCGGTTTAAAGACGATGAACCGGTGGTGAAACTTCTGCCGGGGGATCATCTCCATATTCCGGCCCACGTAAAGCATAGGGTGGAATGGACGGCTGATCATGAAAACACCGTTTGGATTGCCATTCATTATGCGTCAGCAGCAGCAGCAGAAGAAGAGCATAACTTAAACCGGTCCCACGCGGAGTCGCGGAGAACGCGGTGAGAAATACACAAGCAATGAACAATGATTAAGGAATAATGCAATGACGGATTCAAATACACCCCCGGGGTTGGACTTCATTAGAACCATGATTTCAGAGGATGTGGCGGCAGGAAAGCATAACGGCAAAGTTGCAACCCGGTTCCCGCCGGAACCCAATGGATACCTGCATATCGGCCACGCGAAATCCATCTGTCTCAATTTCGGAGTGGCCCGGGAATACCCGGGAGGAACCTGCAATCTGCGGTTTGACGATACCAACCCGGAAAAAGAAGACACGGAGTATGTGGAGTCCATACAGGAAGACATACGATGGCTTGGGTTTGACTGGGAAGATCGGTTGCATTTCACCTCGGATTATTTTGAAAAATTATACCAGTACGCCGAGCAGTTGATTCAAATGGGAAAGGCCTATGTATGCAGCCTGAGCGCCGAGGAGGTCAGGGAATATCGCGGAACCTTGACGGAGCCGGGCAAGGAAAGCCCCTTTCGGAATCGGTCTGTGGAAGAAAACCTTTCGCTGTTTCAAAGAATGCGAGCCGGTGAATTTGCGGACGGGACCCACCTGCTGCGGGCGAAAATCGACATGGCCTCCCCCAATTTCGTGATGCGGGATCCTCCGCTTTACAGAATTCGCCATGCCCATCACCACCGAACCGGGGATCAATGGTGCATTTATCCCATGTACGATTATGCCCATTGCCTGTCCGATGCCATGGAAGGGATCACCCATTCCCTGTGCACCCTGGAGTTTGAAAACAACCGGCCCTTGTATGACTGGATTCTGGATACCCTGAAGATTTCCCATCGGCCGGAGCAGACGGAATTCGCCCGGTTGAACCTCACCTATACGGTTTTGAGCAAACGAAAACTCATCGCCCTGGTTCAAAAAGGATATGTTTCCGGGTGGGACGACCCGAGAATGCCCACCATTTCCGGTATTCGTCGACGGGGGGTTTCGCCTGGCGCCATTCGCAATTTTTGCGATCGCATCGGTCTGGCAAAAAGGGACAGCCGGGTGGATATGGCCCTGTTGGAGCATTGCGTAAGGGAAGATTTGAACAAAACCGCCCCTCGAATGATGGGGGTTTTACGGCCCCTGAAGGTGGTCATCGAAAACTATCCCGAAGACCAAACGGAAGTCATGGAGGCCGTGAACAATCCGGAAGACCCGGCCATGGGCACCCGGAAAGTGCCTTTTTCCAGGGAGATCTACATTGAACAGGAAGACTTCATGGAGGACCCGCCCAAGAAATTTTTCCGGTTGGCTCCCGGAAAGGAAGTCCGGCTCCGGTATGCCTATTTCATCACGTGCACCAAGGTGATCAAGGATGAAAGGACCGGTGAAATCAAGGAGCTTCGGTGCACCTATGACCCGGCAACCCGGGGAGGAGACGCGCCCGACGGCCGCAAGGTGAAAGCCACCCTGCACTGGGTATCCGCAACCCATGGTGTTTGCGCCACGGTTCGCTTGTACAATAGTTTGTTCACCACGGAAGTGCCGGATGGCGACAAGGAGGGCAGGGATTTCCTTACATTCATCAACCCCCAATCCCTGGAAGTTCTTTCCAATTGCCGGGTGGAACCTGCCCTGGCGGATCTTGCTCCGGGAAGCATTTGCCAGTTTGAACGCCTGGGGTATTTCTGCGCGGATGCAAAAGACTCGAAACCGGATGCGCCGGTATTCAACCGCACCGTGACCTTGCGGGATGACTGGGCCAAGATCCAAAAGAAAAAGGAATAAGGAGAACAGCATGGACCTTCAAAAATGGATCCAATTTTTCAAGTGGTGTTCGATCCTCAATGGGAGTTTGCTGGTTTTATGGACGATCCTTCAACTGTTGGCCCCGGATTTGATTTATGCCATACAACATCCCTGGTTTCCCATGGGGAGAGAAACCTTTGATGTTGTTAATTACTGCATGATCGGCCTGTTTAAATTCATGTTATTATTCCTGAATCTTGTGCCCTATTTATCCCTGTTGATCCTGAAAAAACAATCATGAATTCCTGGATTGAATGGGCCCAAAAGAATATGGCCATCGCCCAATTGTGATTCGTACGTCAAGGCAGAAAATGACTGAGCAGACAAAAGGCATCCCCGGGGATGCCTTTTGTATTTAAGCCCTGTGGGGTTGATTAGACCAGAAATTTCCCGGACAATCCACTGATGATCTCAACCGCGTCTTTCATGACTTTGTCCACCAAATCCTTGCATGTGGGAAGATCGTTGATCCTTTGAGCGCATTCACCCCCGGCAATGAGGGCGTTGGCCTCATCCCCTGCATAGGCGGCATTAATGCCTTTGACTTCATCCTGGATCAATTCCATGGACCCCTCTCTGGAAGCCAGTTTCGGATCCCCCAAAAATACGCCCGGCGCTTTTTCCAGCGTGTTTTTCTGATGGTTCAAACTCACCTGGGTCTTAATCCATCGGGCGGGTCCCACAAAACCTCTCGCAACAAGGGTTTGCCGGTCACCGGCTTTAACGATGCCTTCTTTCCATACCTGGGCGAAATCGCTTTCGGCGGTGGCCAGAAAACGGGTGCCCATTTGAATGCCTTGTGCGCCCATGGCCAGGGCAGCGGCTAAGGTTTTGCCGTCGCAGAATCCACCGGCACCCACGATGGGAATGCCCGATCCTGATAGAGCTTCAACCACGGCCGGCAACAAGACCATGGAATGGACCGGTTCCCAGGAGGTGTGAAATCCCCCTTCATGTCCGGAAGCCACAATCAGATCCACACCGGCTTTTGCGCAACGTTCCGCGCCTTTTACAGAGGGGATCACGTGAAACCACTTAAATCCCGCCCCCTTGATTTTTTCGCTCCACCCCAGGGGATCACCCGCTGAAGTGAAGATTACCTTAAAAGTGTTTTTCAGTTCAGGTTCTTCTTCAAAGGCTTGAATGGCAGTATCGATGATCATATTCGCTTTTTGATGGTCCGCTCCCGACACCATGACATTCAACCCCCAGACCCCTCCTGAATCTTTGGTGGCCTTGTGGGTCTGTCGAAACAGTTTCCTGAGAATGGTGGGGTGGTCGTCTTCCATGTCAGCACCGGCGGTTTTTACAAAATGCTCATGGATTCCCCCCACAGCTCCGAATCCGATGCCACTGGTGGAATGAAGGCCCAAAACCCCGGCATTGGCGGCTGCGGCGGCCAGATGATTATTGCTGAAGGGACCCATTCCAGCTTGGATAATCGGGTGTTTGATGCCCAGCATCCGGGTTAATTCCGTTTTAATCATTTGTTTCTCCTTCTTTTTGTTTTGGCAGTGGTTGAGGGGAGTTAACGAATCATTTTGTGCGATTTGGTAAAACCTAAATTAGGCAAAAGAAACTCCATCCGTCAACGGGTGGAGTTTCTTTGGGGTTTGAATCGAGCCAAGGGTGGGGCAATTATTTTTTGGTATAATCGTACCAGCCTTTTCCCGTCTTCTGACCGTATTCGCCTTTTTTGTAATGCTCAACCAGGCTGGGGATGGGAAGCACGGATCGATCGCCGGTGTTTTTGAAATTTTCCATGCCCATGGTGTA
>VMSV01000109.1 GCA_013791935.1 Desulfobacteraceae bacterium
GGCCTGCTTGACAAAGCCACCGTTGATGGCGGGCTGCCCGCAGCAGGTCTGCTCCTCATGGTAGATGGGGGTAACCCCCAGGCCCTTCAATAAAAAATAGGTCGCCTCGCCGATTTCAGGCAAAAAGAGGTCCACGGTGCAGGGAATAAACATCGAAACGGTTTTCACTCAGGTTCCTCCTGGATAGAAGTGGGGTACGCCGATGGAAAACATAGCCTATTCAGAGAACGTTTGGCAATATCTTTCAGGCATCAGGCCCTGAGGCGGATATCTGTGCGGATTACACCGTCTCTCTTTTCGGGATCCCTGCCAAAGCCTTGGCCATTTTGATCTTCTTGTCCAGGTCTCCTTCCCGGAAAATCATGATCCGCTGGGCTTGGGGAGAGCCTGCCCCGTGCATGGACTCCACCATGGCCGTTCCACCCGTCATGGCCTCGATCAATCGGCCGATCTTGATGCGGTCCTCTACCGGAATCCCCTCGACACCCGAGAAGTACTTCTTCACCAGATGCCCCACTTCCTCGCTTTGAAGGTCATACTCGCTCGGAAGGGTTGCAATGAATCCACCGGCAAGATCAATGGCCAACCGCGCCACTTCGAAATGAAATCGCGTTACATTGTGTTTACAGACATTGGCCAACATGGTGTCCACCATATAGGCTCCGGACGGCGTCGGAACCCCCTCGGCCGAACAGGCAATGGAAGAACTGTAGAGGGTTTCACTTAAGTGAATCATCTCCGTGACCTTGTCCCGCACATGAGAGCCCTTGGCCGTTCCCTGGGTCTGGGTCAGATAGGTCACGGCCCCGGTGAGAACATCCATCAACCCCGTCTTACAGGCCCCATAATTGGACCGGTGATGGGCGGCAAACCGCTGCACGACGAGCCCGGCAAAGTCGGTCTGGCCGTCCATATATACATTCTCCGTGGGCACAAAAACATCCTCGAAGACAATCACCGCCTCCCCTCCCACCGCCCCGAAGGAGGGTTTCCCCACATCAATGGTCTCTTTGAAATCCCTTCGGCTGTCGTTGGCCTGGCGGCCGAATATCATCGTTATGCCGGGAGCGTCGATGGGCACGGAACAAATCACGGCATAATCTTTGGAAGCCTCGTTCATGGCGCTGGTGGGCATCACCAGAATCTCATGGCTGTTGACCGCACCGGTCATGTGCAGCTTTGCGCCCCGGATGACAATGCCATTTTCCCGCCGTTCCACGATGTGCAGGTACTGATCCGGATCTGCCTGCTCGGCGGGCCCCTTGGATCGGTCGCCCTTGGGATCTGTCATGGCCCCCACCACCATGAGATTTTCATCCTGAATCCGAATGAGCCATTTTTTAAACCGCTCAAGGAAAGCTGTGCCGTGTTTCTGATCCATTTCGAAAAGCACGGAATAGGTGGCGTTGATCCCGTCAAACCCCACGCAGCGCTGAAAGCAGGTTCCGGTCTTCTGACCCAGCACCCTCAGCAGCTTGACCTTCTTGATCAGGTCTTCCACGCTCTGATGCACGTGGGTAAACCGGCTGATGGTCCGGCCGGTCAGGTGGGATGTCGCCGTGGCCATGGCCTTGTATTCGTCCTGTCCGGCAAGGGCATAGGTCATGGCCGCCGCCCGAACATGGGGTGCCGTAGCCGGATGGGTCGTAACATCCTCAATTTTTTTGCCCATATAATAAATAACGGGCTTTAGTTTTTTTAAACTCTCAATATACTCCGATCCGGTCTTAAGTTTCATAATACCCTCTCTTTTTTAAGAACAAAAGTTTATACCTGTTATCTCATTGCCAATGGTGCCATTTGTTGTCATCGAACCACCCCTCATCAGAACGGGTATGGTATTCTCTCCACGGGTCACGTTGACCAGCTTCATGATGAAGGCAGGGGAAAAAAGTGAGGCCCGGGGAAACAACAGGGATAGGCATAAGACCAGGCTTTTTTGAGGGGTGAATATAGATATTGACCGTGTATGTGTCAACCCTGTTATGGGACTACAGATTAAAATCGTCCTTTATACATGACAAGGAACAGATACCCACTTTCTTGCTTTTGATCCGGAGGCGTTCTGATTTTCCTGACGCCTTATCCCGCAATGGATTAATTCCGTGTAAAAGGTGCGGTTGCATAGCCAATCCGCGAATCTGACATCCCGTAGTAAAGATGCCAACTGTCTTTAAAGTAAACCAGTGCCTGGGCAAAGCAAACGTTATTGACCTGGCCCAAGGTGACGCCAATATCCCCGGGAAGTAAAAATGGAGCTTGCGTTCGATGAATGCATGCAAGGGGATCGCCTGGGTCAAACAGAATCTGGCCGGGTTGATAGGAGAAGGGAGGCATTGTTTTATCCCCATGTTCGGGATGATTGGCGCCATTGTAAATGAGAACAATTCCATTTTCCGTTCTTACCCCAGGCGGACCCGGTTCAACCAGGAGTGAATCGAACCGGCCCTGGCGTGGAAAGACGATGGGGCGAAGCACACGATGCCCGGGGACCCGGTGGATGTCCCATGCAAGGGCCTGCTGACTCCCTTTATAAGTCAAATACCGGTCTGCTGTGGCATCGAATTCAACCGGCTCCCAGTGAATCAGATCCTCTGAAGTGGCCGCAAAACAAATACCTTCTCCCCAGTACATCCAATAACGGCCGTTGATTCGTGAGGCAACGAGCCGGCCATCACGAATTTCTGTAATCACTGATCCGCTTTTTGACCATCGCTTGACATGGGGTGTGCTGGCAAAGGCCGGGCCGTGTTTGGTCCAGCAGCGCATGTCCCGGGACGACGCCACGAACAGGCAGCCGGATTTCCCGTCAAACGCCGTATAAAAGCAGAGATATCCCCCCTCCGGAGAAACCACGACCCTGGGGTCTTCGCACCCCCCGGGCCACTCCCAAGCCTGCCACGGGTCATCTCCAGGGAAAATCACCGGCTTCGGTTCGACTTCAAAGTTTATCCCGTCCTCACTGATGGCCAGTCCGATCCGGGACGTTCCGCCATACCGCCCAACCCTGTCCTCGGCCCGGAAGAGCATAAAAACCTTTCCGTCATGAAGGATCGCACCGGGGTTGAAGACATCCTTGGCCGCCCATTCCACATTATTGCCCGACACCGGACACAAAAACACCAGGGTTGGCAATGACTCCAGGATGGTCTTGCCATGGGGCGTAAAGGGGCCGATCTGCCATGAATCGATTGTTGAACCTGATTTTTGATTCATTTTGTTTTCTCCTCGCAAACCATTCCGGATTGGGCTGCCCGTTGAAGAACACCTGCGCTGGTTTGCACCTTCCGGTCACAATCAATAATCCCGAAAGGAACATCAAATCCATGGAGCCACTCATAGTTATCCACCGCCGTCCAGTGAAAAAATCCACGAACATCGATGCCCCGGGCGATGGCTTCCCGGGTGACTGCCAGGCCACGGGTGAGATAGCGGGACCGGAGATCATCATCGCTGGTACCGATTCCGTACTCGGCAATGAGGATCGGCGTATGTGGAAGAGCCGCGTGAAGTTCATCCAGGATAATGCCGAGCCCATCGGCCCAGATGCCGTAACCAAGAGGGGAAACCTCCGCATCCGGCGGATGCATGACGATTTGACCGGATCGAACACCCATGGCCGCATAATACGAAAACCCGAATAAATCGAAACAACCTGCAAGGTCGGGGCGTTCAATGGGCGGCCGACCGGGAACCCTTAATATACCGTCGCGTAACAGGCCAACCCCCGGATCCCAATGGGTCTTCCGGATATGCGCTATCCGGCTGAGCGTAGCCGGCTCATCATCCTGGGCAACCATCGCGGACAATCCGAATATGGAAGCCACGGGGGCGCCTGTTTGCCGGAGACGGACCGCCGCTTCGGCCGTGGCAAGATGGATGGCCTCCGAAACAACAGCACACGCATCCCGGTCGTTTTGTCCGGGGGGCCATCCGCCGCCACGATAAGCTGCCAGGGCATAGTAGTTGGTTTCGTTGACCGGCTGCCATCCACCCACGAGATCTCCAAAGGTTTCAGCGATGAAATCCACATGACGCCGCCACACTTCGGTTCGGTTTTTCGTGACAAGAAATCCGCCCAGGTCGGCAAACCAGTATGGAAGCGTAAAGTGGTGAAGGCAGGCCCATGGGATAATGCCCGCATCCCGGGCGGCTTGGAGTATGCTGCGGTATAGGGCTATGGCCCGGGCATCGTAAACCCCCTGCTCCGGTTCAATCCGTGCCCATTCGATGGAAAGGCGATGATGCTTCAGTCCAAGTTTTGACAGCAGATCAAAATCTTGCACAAACCGGGATGAGAATCTGTTGCCTTCCCCTGAAATCGGAGCGTGCCCTGCCCTTTCCCACTTCCACCAGTCCGATGCCGGGGCAGCCCCTTCAGACTGGGTGGAGGATGCGCCTGTCCCCCAGATAAATCCGTCAGGCCATTGCATCCATGCTTCTTTTGCCATGCCAATCTCCTGTTTTTTTGTTTAGAATTTTAAAATCAAGAGGTTATAAATTGCCAAGTTTTTCAACAAGTGCTCTTACAATCGCCTTTTGTCCGTTTAACGATGGATGCAAACCATCCATCAACAGCAAATCAGGATTCGAAGGGGATCCAAAAACGGATTGCAGGTCAATGACGGGTTCCTTCTGAGCAAGAATCACCTTGGAAATGGCAGCAAGGTCCTTGTTCAACCACATCTGTTGCGATTGCGGGGTGGACCAGAAGGCACTGACTTTTTCTTCTAGGATGGTGGTCGGGGTTATCCACACCCAGCGCGCGGAAGTCTGGTCTGCCGCGAACTTGCGAAGCATCAGCAGATTCTTCTCGGTTTCCTCGATGCTCACCAGTCCTTTGCGTGGCGATTGGCCATGGAGACGGGTATCGTTGGCACCGGCAAAAAAAATAATCCAGGCCGGTTGTTGAACCACAACCCCAAGAAACCAGCTGATAATCTGGGAAGTCGTGTCCCCGGAATTGCCTGCATTGATCACCGTGATAGCATCCTGAGATCTCCGGATTTCAAGCAGATAACGCAAAATTTCGAGCCAGGATTGGGAGTCATCGGTGATACTATCGCCTACCCCAACCACCTTGTCTCCCGGCAAAAAGGGCAATCGATCCACCCAGGCCGCGAATGCCGAATCCTCAAGCAAATCACCAGCAGCTTTTCGTGCGCGGTCTGCAAAACGTTGTTTGATCCTGCGAAAGGAATCCACTTTGAGCCCAAAGATCGCGGCGCAGGTTTCTTCGCTCATTCCCGGCATATCGGCGAGCATTTTCTCCGGATGCGTAAACTGGATCAAGAATTCAAGAAAAGGGTCGGGAATAGATTGGGCCATGATTTTTTCCTTTAAAATAAGGAATTAGACTTTGAGTTCTGGAGGGATAAGAATAGGTTTTGTCCGTTTGTGTGTCAACCCTGTTATGAGACGCTCGATCAAAATAATCCTCTTTCAGCTTTCAATGGCATTTTTGAATGCAGAATGCTGCGGGGCGACTTTTCGGGACCCGAAGCAGTACCCCAACGATCGAATGAAATAACCGTTTTTTTATGCAGGACGACAGCACGAAATTGTTATTGACTCACGATTAAATATAACATACTTTTACCTCTAAATTATAAGGGTTTTTCCGTCCTGTTCAAGTTTTATGTAATTTTTATAGACTTGTCTTTTTTTTACCAGAGTTCAGTTTTAGCCGTTCATGGTTTCCAAGGTTGTTTTATTGAATCATTGTTTTCATTTTATTTAACCCCAATGGAGGTACTGATGATTACATTTGAATTATCAAAAGAACAGAATTTAATCCTTAAAAGCGCAAAGGAATTTGCTGCCAAGGAGCTCAGAGACATTGCCAGGGATTGTGATGAAGAAAATGCGATTCCCAAGAAAGTGCTTGATAAAGCCTGGGAGGTCGGATTGGCAAACTCGGCGGTGCCTGAAGCGTATGACGGTATTGGAATGAAACGTTCGGCCATAACCAATGTTCTGATCGGAGAGGAGCTGGGATATGGGTGCGCAACACTTGCAACGGCGATCATGGCTCCCTCGGCTTTTATCAATCCTTTGATAGATTTTGGAACAGAAGATCAAAAGAAGAAATACCTGCCCCAATATGCCGGGGAGAAATTCGTTCCCGCCGCCATGGCGTTACAGGAAAACTCCTTTACGTTCGATCCCACGGATATGCAGACAAAAGCTGGTAAAAAAGGCAATGACTGGGTGATTAACGGGGTTAAACGGCTGGTTCCATTGGGCAGCACCGCAAATCATTTTTTAGTTCTGGCCAGAACCGGCAAGGATACAGGTCTTGCCAATATCGGGGCGTTTATTGTCCCTCGGAATACTCAAGGTCTTACGATCAGTGAAGAAAATGAGAAAACCATGGGTTTGAAGGCCTTACCCAGCTCCCGGTTGACATTTAACGATTGTGTGGTCCCGGAAGCCGACAAGTTGGGTGGAGACCAAGGGATTGACGGCAGGAGACTGATCAATTCGATTCGCGTGGGCAATTGTTCTCTGAGCGTTGGGTTATCCAAAGCAGTAACGGACCTTTCCATTCCGTATGCCAAAGATCGAATCGCCTTTGATGAACCCATTGCGAAAAAACAGATTATTGCCATCTATCTTGCCAACATGTACATCGAAACCGAAAATATGCGATGGATGGTCTGGAAAGCGGCCAGTCAATTGGATGGCGGAAAAGATGCCACCCGGGCAACCACCGTGATGCGTCATTATGTGAACAAGTACGCAATGAAAATTGCGGACGATGGTGTTCAGATTTATGGGGGTCATGGCTATATTCGCGATTTTCCGCTTGAAATGTGGCTGAGAAACGCCAGGACCCTGACCGTGCTGGATGGCATGATTGCCGCGTAGTTTTTTCGAATCCATTAAACATCATGAAACGTATGAAACAACTAATTTTATACGATTTTAAGGAGATAAAAAATGGTTGATTTTTCATTGAACGAGACCGATCAAAAGATTTTGGAAGAAGTAAAAAAGCTTGCTAAAGCGACGGAGAAAAATTCCCGGTATTGGGACGAGCATGAAGAAGAGGTGCGCCACATGGGTCAAAAAGCTCCGGAAGCCGAAGCATTCAGTTATATTTTTGACATGATGAAAGATCGTGATAAAAAAGAAGGTGCTTGCTCACCCATGTTATACCAAATGACACAGTCCATGAATCAGGGCCTGGGTGACGGATTGATGTCTATCATGAGTGGACAGAGAAATTGGGCTCTTGGAAATGCTTCACTGCAAGCTGCTGGAACCCCGGAACAGCAAGCAAAATGGGGAAATACCCTGCTTGCCATGGCCAATACCGAACCGGGTTGCGGATCGGATTCCAAAGCGATTGAAACGACAGCAGTACTTGATGGGGATGAGTGGGTATTAAACGGCGAGAAGATATTCGTGACCACTGGAATCCTCTGTCAAGGCGTTGTTGTCTGGGCGACGATTGATAAATCCGCCGGACGCGGCGGCATCAAATCTTTTGTGGTAATGAAAGGCACACCCGGATTTCAACTGGAGAAAAAAGAAAAGAAATTGGGGATTCGATCCAGTGACACGGCAGCTTTTGTTTTGAAGAACTGTCGTATTCCCAGGGAAAATCTATTGGGATTGGATGAGGAAGTTAAGCAGAAAGGCGGTGGTGGTTTTAAAGGATTGATGAGAACCTTTAACATGACGCGTCCCATGGTCTCTGCCGGGGGTATCGGGAATGTAAACGCCGCTTACGACTTTGTACAGGAAGCCATGAAAAAAGAAGGCGTTGAAATGAACTGGGAAGCCGGACCTTTAAAAAGAACGAGCATCCAGGATAAGATGATCGAACTGGAATCTCAAATTCAGGCGGCATCCTTATCCACCTTACGCGCGGCCTGGCTCGCAGAAAAAGGTCAACCCAACAACCTGGAATCGGCCATGTGCAAGTCAAAGGGCGGCGAAATCAGCCGTACCGGTGCTCAGTTAGCCATTGAACTGTTGGGCGCTTTGGGTATTACCCAGGATCAACTTGTGGAGAAAGCCTTCCGGGATGCCAGAATCACAGACATTTATGAAGGAACCGGCGAGATCAATCGTCTGGTCGTGGCCAGAGCGATTCTGGGGTATACGTCGGAAGATCTCATGTAGGGCTTTATGGAAACTTTACGTTTGATGCTTTCGTAAATATTCTCGAAGTCCGTCACCCCGGCGAAGGCCGGGGTCCAGTACGTATTGAAAAAGTCGGAACATCCTTCAAAGCAAAATGGGGCTGCCGTTGATTCTTCATCCAGAAGAAAGCGTCAACGGCAGATCTCTGGCTCCTATCCAGCTTGAAAAGTAGTTTTTCTTGGATGCGTTTTGATTTTTTATGGATTTGAAGATAAAAATCAGACGAGAGGGTTAAACCATTTCAGCTTGGGGAAACGCGCAAAGTCAGAATCCGATGAAGCTACTTCGCACCCGTGTTCGATGGCAAGAGCTGCTATATGTGCATCTTTTACCAGATTGGCGAGGGCTTTGGAATCCAGAAGCAACTGCTGAAAAACTCGCCAATGTTGATCGGTAGGGTTGATAAGTCGTGTGTTGGGTTGGTCCAGCCAACTCTGCACACGAGTGGTCGCCTGTTCAAGGGACAGGGGGGCTTCAAAAACACGCGCATTGGTTCCTATCCGGATGAATGCTGCTAAGACCGTCCAGCATAAACAAATCGTCTCTGTCCCGGAAAGCTTTCCGTCCAACCATTTTCGGGCCTTATCGTGATGGGAATTCAACGAGTCTTCTGCATATAAAAGGATATTGGCATCCACAAGGATCAACGGAATTCTTCCCCTTCAATCTGAGCCAGCAATTCTTGTATATTATCCAGATTACGGCCCTGCCGAATACCCATGGCATGTGGATTTGTTTGATAAGGTCGATGGTTCGCAGGAGATTTCATTCTTTCCAAACCTTCTCGAAGCGCTTGGTTGACCACGGTCCTGAAAGGCGTGCGCAATTTTTCAGAAAGCGCCCGTGCACGTTCCAATACGTCATTATCTATTTGAATGGTTGTTCTCATGGCGGCATCATATCATCATTATTGTTGATGTCAAGGCATCATTTATATAAATGCCTGATCGAAACTTTCGGCCTTAAAGATCGATTTTTTTTGACAATGGCCCTAATGTGGATTTATATAGCTATAAAAAGCCACATCATGGAGGTGCGATATGAGGACAATTCAAATGACCCTTGATGATGACCTAGTCAAAGCGGTCGATCGTGTTTCAAAGGAACTCCACACAAGTCGTTCCGCTTTTGCAAGGAAAGCTCTGCAGGATGCTCTGGTCCAGTATAAAATTGAGCAACTGGAGCGTAAGCATCGTTGTGGATACGAACAAAATCCGGTGGACACCGACGAGTTTTCGATTTGGGAACCCGAGCAGACCTGGGGGGACGAATGAAACGCGGCGAAATACGCTGGTATAAATTCATGGCACCAGACAAAAACCGGCCAGTCCTTATCCTGACGCGGGATTCCGTGTTGGAATATCTGGGGGAGGTTACTATCGCACCTATCACAACTACCGTGCGTGATATCCCATCAGAAGTGTTTCTCTCTATGGTCGACGGCATGCCCAGGGACTGTGCTGTCAATTGTGACCATTTGCAGACTGTTTCAAAAGGAAAAATCGGGCCATTGATCACATCCCTGCCCCGGACGAAGATCATAGAGGTCGGTCAGGCAATTCGATTTGCACTCGATATTTAAGAGAGGAACTGCCAACCTGCCATTTCAGCAGAAATACAGGGCCGTGGGAAACATGGGGACGCATAAGGGATATCATTACCGAAACCCACACCCGATGTTTTGCATGGACTCTAAGGGCGCCCCGGCTACCATAGCCGGATATCTCATTGCAATACCATTTACTTAGCCGTTTTCTAAATCCTCATTATGTCCTCTTCCGATTTCTTGCCCCGTCCCCATCGAGGGGGGAAGGTCGGGATGGGGGTACAAAAAGGAACTCAAGATGAGAATACCGCCATACTGGGCCAAGGCCGTTCACACCGGGAAAGATAAAAAAGGCGAAACCCGCTCCTTTCTTGCCTGGGGTTGGTCCCTGGATAATCTGGCGACCGCCAAAAAAGACGCCACCGAAAAAGCCAAACGGGTATTTGACCGCCTGACAACAGGGACAAGCCCGAGTCAGTATGGATATCTGGACCAACCCTTAAGGGAAGAAATTGTAGAAACCGTTTCCCGGGAAGGCAAGGAAATCGCACTGATTACAAGAAACCGATATGGCGCACTGGTTTTAAACACGGATTCCGTGTGTTTTGCGGACATTGATTTCCCGCCGCTCCGCACAACCGGACTTATGGATGGAATTCTCCTTGCCTTCTCCCGAAAAAGAAAAAGCCAACGAATGCAGGCTGTCCGGGAAAAAACCATTCAATCGGTCAGGGATTGGGCAAAACAAAACCCGGATCATTCTTTCCGCCTCTACCGAACCTTCGCCGGCCTCAGACTGCTCTTTACAGACCGGCTGTACGACCCGACTTCTCCCGAAACAGATAAATTTCTGGCAGGATTAGGAAGCGACCCCTTATACCGGAAACTCACCGAAAAACAGGAATGCTTCCGCGCCCGTTTGACCCCCAAACCCTGGCGCTCCAACTGCGTCAAACCCCCGAACCGGTACCCCCGGGAAGACGCCAGTGCGGAAAAAAGATATCGGGAATGGGAACAAGAATACCAGAACAAGACCAGGAAATTTGCCACCTGCGAGTTGATAGATTCCATCGGCAAAGGCATGCCCGAGAAAATCATCCATACGGTTGTGGAAATCCATGACAGATATGTTTTCAATAATAAAGGGGCCACTCTTGCTTAAGAAAAGCGGGGGAACTATTGGAGCAATATATTGAAACGCATATTTTCATGAGCCCGTTGACCACGTGGCCAACTAAAGGGCATTGGGGACGACCTTAAGTAACTAAATAACTTGACATATTCCTGGTATTTCGAGTAAATAAAGCCATGCCTAGATTATCACGACTGGATACCCCGGGTCTATTGCATCATGTTATGATCCGGGGAATTGAGCGCCGCAAGATATTCCGGGATGATGAAGACCGGGAAAACTTCCTGGAACGGCTTTCCATCCTTCTGCCCGAGACAAAGACCCTTTGCTATGCCTGGACACTGATGCCCAACCATGCCCGATTTTTAATCAGAAGCGGCCCATCAGGTATTTCATTACTCATGAGAAGGCTTCTGACCGGATATGCGGTTTATTTCAACCGGAGACATCGAAGACATGGCCAACTGTTCCAGAACCGGTTCAAATCCATTATCTGCCAGGAGGATGCCTATCTTCAGGAACTGGTTCGTTACATCCATCTAAACCCGCTGCGAGCAAAAATTGTACAGGATTTGAACGCGCTGGATGGATACCCCTATTGCGGGCACGGTGTTTTAATGGGTACGGCGGAAATGGAGTGGCAGGATACTGAATATGTTTTGGAGTATTTCAGTCGATCCCTTCCAAACAGCAGGAAAAAATATCGGGCATACGTAGAACAGGGCATTGCCTTGGGCAGACGCCCCGAACTGGTCGGGGGAGGTTTGATCAGAAGCATGGGCGGCTGGAAGGAAGCCCGCAAGATGAGGTTGAAGGGCCAGGATCGAATCAAAGGAGACCAGCGAATATTGGGTGAAGGCGATTTTGTTTCAGAGGTGCTTTCGGAATCCAGGGAAAATTTCAATCGGAAGTATGACTTGAAAAGACGTGGGGTTGATTTCCATTGGATTCTTGAAAGAGTATCCTCCCTGTTCACGCTTGAAAAGGACTACATTCTCGGAAGGGGCAGGCAGAAGGACCGGGTTCGGGCCAGGGATCTGGTTAGCTATTGGTCTGTAAGAGAACTGGGGATACCCATGGTGGAATTGGCGAAATATTTTGATACAACCCCCGTGGCGGTGGGCTATGCCGTTAAAAGAGGGGAAAGATTATTAAAAGAAGAAAGATATTCGCTTGCTTCCGATGATATTTAGTTAATTAAGGTCGTCCCCAATTACGATAAGGCCGGTCTGGTTCATGCGGGGGCGAACAAGACCCATTTATCCAACCTCTGCAATTGCTGCCCCTGCTGTTGCGCCTCCCTGAAAGGCATCACCCAAAAGAGATTTGATAAACACAAATACATGAATGCCTTATTTGAGTCGTTGATCGATGGAGATCGTTGCATCGGTTGCGAAGCCTGTATGGAAAGATGCCCGGTGGATGCCATTTTCATGGAAGCA
>VMSV01000088.1 GCA_013791935.1 Desulfobacteraceae bacterium
GAAACCATGAGCAATGGCAAGTGGACCAGGCCAAAGAGGCAACCAGCCTGTATTGTTTTTTTATCGGAAAGGATTCAAAACGCAATGAGGATAGTGGAAAACCTTCCATCCATGATTGGAAGACAGCCGGTGATACCATGGTACGAATGCTCAGACTTAAACAACGCTCCTATAGAACAGAACAGACGTATCTAAAATGGCTGCGGGATTTTTATATTTTTGTAAAACCCTCTGCTCCCCAATCCCTTACGAACAGACATATCAAGGATTATTTAACCTATCTCGCAGTGGAACGACATGTGACAAAATCAACCCAGAACCTGGCGTTTAATGCCTTGTTGTTTTTTTACCGTCATGTGATTGAACAAGAGGTGGGCGATATCGGAACCGTCGTCAGGGCCAAACCAGGACAAAGGCTGCCTGTGGTTCTTTGCCATGATGACATGATGCTTTTGATCGATCATCTTCAGGGCATCCCCTGCCTGATGGCGAAAATCATGTACGGCGGCGGTCTGCGGTTGAATGAATGCACACGATTACGCATACAGGATTTGGATTTTCAAAGAAGTGCCGTCATGGTTCGGGGAGGAAAAGGGGATAAGGACCGGCAAACCATTTTTCCTGAAAGCATTGCAAAGGAAATGCAAGAACATCTCGATAGCATCCGGCAGACTTATGAGATCGATCGAAGGGCAAAAATTGAAGGGGTTTATTTGCCTGGCGCCCTGGACAGAAAATACCCTTCCGCATCCACGGAATGGAATTGGTTCTGGGTGTTTCCTTCCAGAAGGGTATCTGTGGACCCCCATGAGAATTTGGTTCGCAGACATCACATATCCCCAGGTATTTTGCAAAAGGCGATCAAAAAAGCGGCGGCTGATGCAAACTTAACCAGGAAGGTGACAACCCACACCCTGCGCCATAGTTTTGCCACCCAGCTTCTGGAAGAAGGATATGACATCCGAACCATTCAGCAGCTCCTGGGGCATGCGGATTTGCAGACCACCATGATTTACACCCACGTGGCGAAAAAGAACAAACTTGGGGTTCGAAGTCCCTTGGATAAAAAAATGACTCCCAAGAAAGACTCAAAGGATAAATAAAGATACGCCCTTCCCTCTTTTCAATCAAACCCCTGGCATAATGCCAATGCCGTTTAATGATACATTCCGGTTTTAAAACAATATATTTACTATTTATCCTGCGGTTGCTATACACATTCAAACAACCGACGGTGTTCCTCTTCACTTGATAAACCATATTTAAATGTCTGTGATCGTTAATGAAATATTTTACAGCCTTCAAGGCGAATCCACCCATGCCGGGCGGCCCTGCGTGTTTGTGCGCTTGACGGGATGCAACCTTCGCTGCGATTATTGTGATACGCAATACGCCTATGAAGAAGGTCTGGCCATGGAAATCCCGGCGATTCTTCTTCGGGTTTCCGAATATGGGTGCGGACTTGTGGAAATCACCGGCGGCGAGCCCCTGGTTCAGAAAGAAACACCGGCTCTGATTACAAGCCTTCTGGATGCAGGCCATGAAGTGCTTCTGGAAACCAACGGCAGCCTGGATATTGCTTCCGTGGACGAACGCTGCGTTAAAATCATGGATGTAAAGTGCCCGTCCAGCCGGGAAGAACAAAGCAACTGCATGGGAAACCTGAAGGTATTGAGCCCAGGGGACCAGGTGAAATTCGTGGTTCAGGACCGGCAGGATTATGAATTCGCCAAAACCATTCTTCCCCGGATTCCCAAGGCTTTGCCTTTTCACCAGGTTCTTTTTTCACCAATGATGGATCAGCTTGCCCCGAGGATTTTGGCAGAATGGATGTTGGAAGACCGTCTTGCCGCAAGGCTTCAGGTTCAGCTTCACAAAATCATCTGGCCTGAATTGGATCGAGGGGTGTGACTTTGGGTGAAACCAAAAAAGCCGTGGTGCTTTCCAGTGGAGGCCTGGACTCCACAACCGTCATGGCCATGGTCAAAGACCAGGGATATGACCTCTACAGCCTGAGTTTTGATTACGGCCAGCGTCATATTTACGAGCTTGAGGCGGCCAAAAAGGTGGCCAAGGCATTTGGCGCAAAAGACCACCTGGTGATTAAAATTGACCTTCGAAAAATCGGGGGCTCGGCCCTCACCGATGACATTCCCGTGCCCAAGACCGGCCGGATTTCGGAAAATGAAATCCCCGCAACCTATGTTCCGGCCAGAAATACTATTTTTCTGTCCTTTGCCCTTTCATGGGCTGAAGTTCTGTGCTGCCCGGATATTTTTATCGGTGTGAACGCCCTGGATTACAGCGGATATCCCGATTGCAGGCCCGAGTATATTCATGCCTATGAAACCATGGCCAACCTGGGCGTCAAGGCCGCAGTGGAGGGGAAAATCAGGTTCAGGATTCAAACCCCCCTGATCCACATGACCAAGGCCCGAATCATAACCACAGGGCTCAGCCTGGGGGTGGATTATTCCTTGACCCATAGCTGTTACGACCCGGTTCCCAAAGGCTTGGCCTGTGGAAAATGTGACAGTTGTACTCTGCGGATAAAAGGATTTGCGGAAGCCAAGGTTCCTGATCCCACGCCCTATGCCAAACCATGAGGTTGAACGATGATCCTGTTTGATGACCGCTATGAATGGTCCGGAAAGAAAACCAGTGCCAGAAATCCCGTCAATTGGTGGGGAGGCGTCTGCCGGATGAAAATCATCGACCTTTCCACATGCAATCCCGGCATCCCCATGATTAAGCCCATTGTGATTATTGTGGAGGACACCGGAGAGGGGTCTTCATCCAAAACTTGTGCTCCGGACCTGGTGAAATACGTGTGCAGGGATTTTAAACTGGATATCCAAAAAATTCTCTGGATGGAATACAACCCGGTTCCTTCCCCGGTTTTTGAAGTGGCCAGGTTTCAACCCGTGGCTGAAATCAAGGATGATTCGCTCTATTCCGTCATATGGAGACCCATTCGGCCCAATGAGCTTGAGATGATCAAACCGTTTTGCCCGGATAAAATTTTCGTATGACTCGATAACACGGTTTTGGCAGGCATGCCTGCCCCCTACTTCAAACGAAACCTAAAGGTGAAGAGGCTTTCTGCCGATACCTTATTTACTTGAAATAACATACTTTAGAAACAACGGGAGTTTTGCATGAAAGCTGGAGAAAATCATTTAGAGCCCATGAAACCCGAAGAAGTCAACGCCATCTATCAACCCGGGAAAAGCCCGGACATGGATGCCTGGTATAATGCGTTTTTCATCGAAAACCATCTGGATTACTTCACCAACCCGGACCATGCCTCAACCCCGGAGCAGGTGCGGTTCATGGTTTATACCAAAGAAAACGAACGATATTATCCTTGTTCCGACCAGATGTTTAAGGCCATCATCAGCAAAAACCGATCTGCTTTTCTTCAGAAAAAATACAACGAGGTTTTCCAAAGAGTCCTCGCCCTCATCAGCTCCCAGATTGAAGACCCCTGGGAAAAAGATTTTCTGGAGTCCCTGATTATCATCAAGTTCAAACATGAAACCCAGGATGAAATCATGATTCCCTCCCGTGTGGAAAAAAGACTCATGGGCATGTTTTTAAGAAGAACCCAGATCGAAGATCCCTATGCCCATGAAAAGGAACTCCGAAATGTTCGTGCACACAACGCCTTGTGCTCCAGCGCTTTTATCCAGGCTGTCAATAAAATCGTCCAGTCGGATTTGGATGAATTGAGGTCTTCACAGACCCTCACGGACATTAAAAAGTGCGTGGAAACCATTGAATTGAAGCGCCTCATGACCCTGGCCGTGGAAAAAAGACTCTGGGAAACCCCGGAGGCTGAAAATTACGATGAGGAACAATTCAAGCAAATCTTTAAAAAGCCATTTACAGGAAACGGTGTGGATCACTTTTTCAAATTTCTGGGTATTTCCGGGGTAGAACCCGGGGATAACCAGAATAACTCCAAAAAAATCCTCTGGCTCGCGGATGAATCCGGAGAAGTCATTGTGGATATTGCCATCATCAGTTTCCTGGAAAAAATGGGTCACAAGATCATCATTGCCTTTAAAGAGGGCTCTCTTTACACCAAAGCAGATTTTTTTGATGCCCAGGAAGATGAAACCCTGAAAAAAGCTCTGGAAAACGTTTACCTCATCAAAGATGTGAATCTGGGGAAAAACGATCTCATCAGTATCCTTCGAAGCGACCACAATGTCATGATTTTTTCAGACGGCACACGGGAAAACGTGAATCTCATTCTGGCCTCCACCACCTTTGCCAGGGTTTTCAAGGAAGTGGACGGGGTGATTTCCAGGGGACACGATCAGAACCGGCGATTTTTTGATTCCCATTTTCAGTTCACCCAGGATGTCTATAACATTTCGGAAGGGCCGGATGCATCCGTAAGGATCTCCTTCAAACCCATTCATCCCGAGGTGAAGAAATTTTCCTATAAAGATCTGGAAAACAAGGCTGACTCCATCATATCCAAGATGAAATCCGCCAAAAAAATCGGTATGACGGTGATGTTTTACAGCGGCATCATCGGTTCCATTCCAGGCAAAGTTGAAATCGCCAAAAAATTAATGTCCATCTTTGTTCAGCATTTATCTGAAGAATCCACCGAGACCTTTATCATCAACCCGTCCCATTATTTTGAAGAAGGCATGGATGCGGATGATCTCATGTACATGTGGGAGATTGTCCAGCGAAGCGGATATATAGACATCTGGCGCTTCCAGACCTATGAGGACATTGCCATGGCCTTCAAGCTCATGGATCTGAAAGTTCCCCCGGAGTGGGTGGGAAAAGACGCAACCTTCAGCACAGGCTGCACCAAGGAAATGAAAATCGCCCTGGACGTTTTGCAAAAGCATCATGAAATGCAGATCATCGGGCCATCCAGGGAAAAATTCATGCGGCGGGATGAATACGGGGTGGGGAAACTGTACGATAAGCGTCTTGCCGACGCCTGTTCGATATAAAGAAGAAGTCGGGGGTCAGGGGTCAGGGGTGAGGGGTTAGGGGTGAGGGGTCGGAATCAAAACGGAATGCACCCTCTTTATTCTGACTACTGTCTCCTCACCTGATCAACGCTTTCCATTTCACCGGAATACGAACCAGGCTTTTGGCTTTGTTGGTAAAAAGCAGATACTCGTTTTTCAGGCCGAATTCAAAAAGCGACCGGGTGATTTCAACATCCTTTCGGCAATAATCCAGGATTTCCCGGATTTTTCCCTGCTTCCACCATTCCAGGGCCTGAAGGCCGTTTCCTGATTTTTGGGTACCCAGGGTGGAGGTGGCCAGGGAATCCAGGGACAGTCGATATCCCAGGTGCGTATGAATGTCTTCCAGAATATCCAGGGTATTGACGCTATTGAAATTGAAATCCGTATATCCGCTCAATACCTTGTAATCAAATCGTTTAACGTTGAACCCCACCATCAGATCAAACGCCTTGAGCAGGGACAGGAAATCCGGAATCTGATTTTCCAGGAATTCGAGGTATTCGTCTTTCCGGGAATCATATAAAACCAGGCAACTCACCCCCATGCGATCGGCCCTGTTCCATCCTCCCACTTCATCGGCCGACCTCCGGGTTTCAATATCCACAACTCCGAACCGAAAGGACGGGCCTTTTTCTTTTTTTCCCCGAATCGGCATGACGGGATGTTTTCCAGCCGGTTCCGGATTCAAAGGAATATCCGGTTGAGTTTGAGACGGCGATTCCTGTCTTAACGGGTCGAGCATGCGGACGCCTTGGCCAGGATCATCCATGGGCATGCCGGACGAATGCAGCATGGAACCGGCCGAGTTTTTTCGTCGACGAATCCGTATTTTCTGAATGGATTTTTTTCCGGTTCGCCTTACTTCCGGGGAAACGGTTTTTTCCAGAGGGAAAACGGATGGAGTCATCTCTGTCAGGATAAATAGGGCTGCGGCCTTGTCAATGGGCCGGTTTCCCGAGCCACATTTGGGAGAATGAACACAGGACGGGCACCCGTTCTCACAGGGGCATTGGCTGATGAGATCCAGGGTGTGTTTGAGCAAAGATTCGGCCTTTTCAAACGCGTGAAGCACCAGGCCTGCACCGCCCGGAACCGCATCATAGATGAAAACAGCAGGGCCTTCCACCCGGGGATGAAATGGCGTGGAAAGTCCCCCCAGATCGTTTCGGTCCGTAAGAACCAGAAGGGGAAAGATGCTGATGGCCGCATGCTCCAAGGCATGAATCCCCCCCATGAAATGGAGGAAGGCCTTTTCGGTTGCGGTTACGATTTCTCCGGGGATTTTAAACCAAAGGGCGTCGGATTCAAAAATAAGCGGGGGAAGGTCCAACTCGATTCGATTGAGTTTTTTCTTGCCGTAAATAGCCCATTTTTCATATCCGGTCACCTGTTCCGTTACCTTAACTCTACCCGTACAAACCACCGTATTTCCAATTCTTTTGTCCTTATATATCTGGAGTATTTCAAGATCTTTATGGGACATGGCCCGGGTGTAATAATTCTGTCCGGCCTTGGAAACCTGGACGGTTTTGGTTGAAATATCCAGAACATCCACCTGAAAGGTTTCCCCCATGTGAAGATACACAGCACCCGGATGGGTTTCCTTGAAAGCCCGGAATCCGTCAATTTCCCCGATCACTTCCCCGGTGCCGGAATGATGGATGGTATAGGATTGTCCCGAACCCCGCAGGTCTACATCCCCATGGGGTCGTTTCCGGTTTGAGTAAAAGGTTTCCCCTTCCCCGCTTTCAAGAAGATCTCCGTGATCCACCAGGGCTTTCACAAGAAGGCTGTTTTCAGCTTCCAGAACATAGGGGTCATGGCTTTTAAGGGGGAGTTCCGCAGCCGCGCAAACCAGGTGCCGGGACACGATGCCGGAATTGTAGGGGTTGATGACGGCCGCTTCCGGCTCCCGGTTCATGAGTTCTTCAGGATGGCGCATGAAATACTGGTCCAAAGCGTCTTCACCGGCAATCAAAATGGTGGCGGAATCCCGGCCGCTGCGCCCTACCCGTCCCCCTCTTTGGAGGATGGAAATCACGGTTCCGGGGTATCCCACAAGGATGCACAAATCAAGATCACCGATGTCGATTCCCAATTCCAGGGCGCTGGTGGAAATCACGGCAAGCAATTCGCCGTTGGACAGCTTGGCCTCGATATTTCTCCGTTCTTCGGCCAAAAATCCGGCACGGTAGGCGCTGATGCGCCCGGCATAGGTCCCTGAGCGGTTTTGGGCCCACATGGAGATGAGTTCCGTCATTTTTCTGGACTGGGTATATACAATGGTTCTCAATTCCCGGTGCAAGGCGGCTTTTAAAAGGGCAATGGCGGTCTGGGAGGCCCCTTCCACGGGATTCATGAAAAGCATGTGACGGTTTCCCCCGGGCGCTCCGCTTTCCTTGACTTCAGAGACATCAAGGCCTGTGAGTCTCCGGCACAAATCCCCGGGATTGGAAATGGTGGCGGAACAAAAGATGAAGGTCGGAGAAGATCCGTAATGGGCGCAAATTCTATTCAGCCGCCGGAAAACCTGGGCCATGTGAGAACCCATGACCCCGCGGTAGGTATGCACTTCATCAATCACCACAAATTTCAGGCCGGAAAAAAATTCCGCCCAGTTCTGGTGATAGGGCAGAAAGGACAGGTGGACCATTTCAGGATTGGTAATGATCACATTGGGAAGATTCGTCCTGATTTTTTTCCGGTTCCAGGCAGAGGTATCCCCGTCGTATATCGCCGCCGGGTGGTGTTCAATCCCCATGCCCGTTGCCAGGCTTTGAAACGTTTTGAGCTGATCCCGGGCCAGGGCTTTCAAGGGAAAGAGATACAAACCCCTGGAACCGGGCTCTGTGATGATTTTTTCAAATACCGGCAGGTTATAGATGAGTGTTTTTCCACTGGCCGTGGGCGTAGCCACCACGGTATGAAGGCCCGATCTGATCCTGTCCATGGCTTGAACCTGATGAGAATAAAGCTTTTGGATCCCGATCTTTTTCAGGGCGGTTTCCATGGGGTAAGGCCACGGCGCTTTGAGGGTTGAACTCTCGGATTCTTTGCCGGGCAAACCCCCATGAAAGACCACCTGGTCTCCAAGTCTTCCGGAGGCTTTCAGGGAGGCGATGTATTCGTTGATGTCCGGTGCAGGGGGCATGGTGATTTAAATTTTCCGGATGGTTCGGGCTTTCCATTTATTTTTAAAACGAAATTGCTTGAAATGAAATCCAATTGGTTATATGGAGATCAGGTATATCGATATGACATGAATCGATCCTTATTTCAACAGGAACAAAACCACTTGGACGACCCTCACTTATCTGAAAAATTTGCCTTGTTTACGGTTTTTCCATTTTTATATTTTCCCCCAGCTCCCCAGGACAGGTCCGACTCAAACCCTAATTTTGCGATTGATTCCGGTCGATTAAAAAAACGCAATTTTCGTCCGAGCCCATGGGCCGAGCTGTTTTTCTGCAAATTCACCACAAAGGATAATAAATGTTGGCAATTTCCACCCAATTCCTGATTCTTTTTGTCTTGCTCATCCTGTCCGGTTTTTTTTCATCCGCTGAAACTGCCCTGTTTTCCATCAGCCGCACCAAAGCAAGACATCTTGCCAAATCAGACTCCAGGGCACTTCAACTGATTAATAAAATGAAGCGAGATCCGCATAAACTGCTTTCAACCATTCTGGTGGGGAACAATGTGGTCAACATCGGGGCTTCCGCCATGGCGACTTCCCTTGCCCTTGAGGCGTTTCCCCATTTCGCCGTGGGTCTGTCCACGGGAGTCATGACGTTATTAATCCTTGTTTTCGGGGAAGTCATTCCCAAGTCTCTGGCCACTCGCAACAACGTGGCCATCGCCAAGCTGGTCATTTTCCCCATTTATTATTGCTCCATTCTTTTTTTCCCGATCCTGTTATTTCTGAATTTTATTCCCAAACTCACGGGGAAAATTCAACAGACCCCCACCCTCACCGAAGAAGAGCTGAAAACCTTTGTGGAAGTGGTGGAAGAGGAGGGAGAAATCAAGGAAGAGGAAATGGAACTCATTCACAATATTTTTGAACTGGATGATACCAGCGCTTCCGAGATCATGACCCCGAGAACGGATATGTTCGTCATCGATGCAGGGAAACCCCTTGATATTGAAGAGATTTTGAAATCCGGATATTCACGGATTCCCGTCATGGAGGGGGATTTCGATCATATTATCGGCGTGGTGAACATCAAGGATCTTTTTCACCACTTTATAACCACTGGCAGTGAAACCGACCCCCGTGCGGTCATGAGTCCGCCCTACTTTGTTCCCGGCAATAAGAAACTGGACACCCTGGTCAAGCAGTTCCGTACCCGAAAAAATCATATGGCCATTGTCGTGGATGAACATGGTGGGGTTTCAGGACTTATCACCTTTGAGGATGCGCTGGAAGAGCTGGTGGGTGAAATATCCGACGAGACGGACATCGAAGAAGAACCCCAGATCCAGAAAAAGGGGGAAAACGAGTGGATCGTTTTCGGGAAAACCGAAATTGAAACCGTAAATGAAAGCCTGCCCCTGAATATTCCCGATGCGGAATCCTATGACACGTTTTCAGGGTATATTCTGGACGTCATCGGACGCATTCCCAGGGAAAAAGAAGAAATAAAAATTGGCTCCTTCACCATCACGGTTTTGGAAAAAGAAGGCAACCGGTTGAATAAATTTCAAGTTAAAAAATTGGATGTCGAGCAGCATAAAGAAGCGGAAGCATCAGAACGAGAAGTAGCCCCGGCCTGAGAAATCATGGAGGAGCTTTTAAAGATCAAAAGCCCTCCCCAATGCAAAGAGCAAAGCCTTTTTATTTCACACGTTCAACATACTGACCGGTACGGGTATCTATTTTTATTTGCTCCCCTTCTTCAACAAAAGGCGGAACCTGAACCAAGTAACCTGTTTCCAGGGTCGCAGGCTTGGAATCCCCGGACGCCGTATCCCCCTTAACCCATGGGTCTGCCTTAATAATCTTCAGCTCAACAAAATTGGGCAGGGTAACCTCAATGGGTTTTCTGTCATAGAGCAATACATTGCAAACCGTATTGTCCTTTAAAAAATATTTCGAATCTCCGATCTGTTCAGCACTGATGGCTTCCTGGGAATAGTCCGAATTATTCATGAAGTGGTAGTTTTCACCATCAAAGTAGAGATATTCCATTTGCACTTCTTCAAGGTCGGCCTGCTGGAATTTTTCACCGGATCGATAGGTTCTGTCAAACTGGGAACCGGTCATCATGTTTTTCAATCTGCATTTATAAAGGGCCTGGCCTTTTCCGGGTTTCACAAAGTCAAACTGGGTGACGATATACGGGTCACCGTCAATCACGATCTTCAACCCTTTTTTCAAATCTCCGCATTCGTACATGGTATTTTAATCCTCCAATTGATCATTCTATTTTATTCTTCTCTATTTTAAGAAGTTCTTTCGCCTGCCGGTTCCGGGTTCACATGCATTTCCATTTCGGCCCTGCGGGTTTCGGCAATGAGTTTTCTTATTTTTTCCGGATCTTTTCTGAAACGTACGGGAAGGCCCCTTTCATCCAGAAGGTTGGTGTGGGTACAACTGTCAACACCTGCCGGCTTGGTCTTGAGGATGCCGTCATAAACATTGCCGGGGGAAATCCCTCCGGCCAGAATCACGGGAATTTTGCATTGGTTTACCATTTTCTCCGCCGTATTCCAATCACAAACCTTGCCGGTAATCCCCACAAACCCGTTTTCCGGTTGTTCAAGGGTTGTTGCACCCGCCTTCGGGTTTACCAGAAGGGTGTCGGTGAGAAAATAATCGGAAACAGGTTCAAATCTTTCCGCCAGGGCCAGGGTCGGCACTCTGGAAGCCATATTGGCGGTTCCAATGGAAATGGACCTCATGATTTTGATTTCAGGGAACCTTCTTTTGAAGCCTTCCTGGATCTCCATCAACGTTTTCAGCATAGGAGAATTCAGGGTCGATTCATCCAGAACTTCGCAAAAATGCATAATGTCGGGCTCATAGAAATCAGCCATGCGAAAGATCATGTCCGCGTGGGTGAAAAGAGGGATCAAAGAGCTTTTCACCGGTGTGTTCTTGCGCATTTTCAGGGTTTCCCGAAGATCGAAATCTCTCCAGGATTCCTTGGAAAGGATCACGCTGCCCATGTGATCCACCCCGAGCTCAATCATGAGTTCCGCTTCCGCCGGGGATTGAATCTCATAGATCTGAACCACCAGAGGATGAGGCTTTTGACCGATCCCGTTATCCTTTGAATTTTCAGTTTTCATTTCATCCACGTTTTACCTAATTTGAGCGACAAATAGTTCAGGAAATGCATGGGGTTTCCCGGCAAACCCTTTAAAATAACATTGACTTTTTTGGCCGTCTCTAACATATTCGGCTATCTTAGGCAAACCGTTTTCCTTTCCATGGGGAAATCGTCCATGAATTTAATTCAGGTCCTTGGGGCCGGCTTTTTTACCCCCGGCAACCGTACAGGACCCATTGTTTTTTTAAAGGACTATATATGATACTGATCATTGATTTCGGCTCCCAATACAACCAGCTCATTGCGCGACGGGTCCGGGAATGCAAAGTGTATTGCCACATAGAAACCCCGGATATTTCCCTGGACGCCATCCGGTCCCTCAAGCCCGAAGGCATCATCCTGTCCGGCGGCCCGGCTTCCATTTACGAAAAGAACAGCCCGAAAATAGACAAGGGTATTTTTGACCTGAACATCCCCATTCTGGGGATCTGTTACGGCCTTCATTACATGGTGGACGCCCTGGGGGGTTCGGTGAAACGGGCCAAAAAACGGGAATACGGATTTGCGGAACTCAATATCAAGGAACCCGGGAATATTTTTAAGGGCATCGCCTCATCCACCCAATGCTGGATGAGCCACGGGGATTCCATTGAAAAACTGCCCGGGGGGTTCAGTGTTACCGCTTCCACGGAAAACACAAAGGTTGCTGCAGTACAGCATGATGAAAAACACTTCTACGGTTTGCAGTTCCATCCCGAAGTGAACCACACCACCCTGGGTAAATCCATGCTCAATAATTTTCTCACCCAAATATGCGGGTGCAAAAAAAACTGGTCCATGAAATCCTTTGCCCGGGATGCCATTGCCGAGGTTCAGGAAACCGTGGGGGATAAACATGTGATTCTGGGATTAAGCGGAGGGGTGGATTCCTCGGTGGCGGCCCTATTGATTCATAAAGCCATCGGGAAACAACTCACCTGCATCTTTATCGACAACGGCCTGTTGAGAAAAAACGAAGGGGACAAAATCAAAGCGGTGTTCAAGGAGAAACTCAAATTGAACATCCGGTTCATCCGCGCGAAAAACCTTTTCCTCTCCGCCCTTTCCGGGGTTACGGATCCGGAAAAAAAGCGAAAAATCATCGGCAAAATTTTTATCGACGTTTTTGATGCCGAGGCAAAAAAAATCAAAAATGCTGATTTCCTGGCCCAGGGCACCCTGTACCCGGATGTCATTGAATCAAAATCCGCCTTCGGCGGCCCCACCTCCGTGATCAAAGCCCATCACAACGTGGGCGGACTGCCTAAAAACATGAAATTAAAGCTGGTGGAGCCCCTGAAATACCTTTTCAAGGATGAGGTGAGAAAGCTGGGAGCGGAACTGGGTCTTTCCGAAGACCTGGTGTGGAGGCAACCCTTTCCAGGCCCCGGACTTGCGGTGAGAATTCTGGGGGAGATCAACACCAAACGTTTGAATGTCTTAAGAAACGCAGATGAAATCTTAATCGAGGAAATCAAGAAGGCTGGTTTTTACAGAAAATTGTGGCAATCCTTTGCGGTTTTGCTGCCCATAAAAAGTGTGGGTGTCATGGGGGATTTGCGTACATTTGAGAATGTTGTTGCTATTCGAGCCGTCACAAGCCTGGATGCCATGACGGCGGACTGGGCCAAACTGCCCCATGCCCTTCTGGGCGTCATATCCAACCGGATCATCAATGAGGTGGACGGCGTCAACCGGGTGGTCTACGATATCAGTTCAAAACCCCCAAGCACCATTGAATGGGAATGAAAATCATGAGCGCAGAAGATTCTGAAAAATTCAAAATTCGCATGGATGATGACGATATTCCTGATGAGGATATTGAAGGGGAAGAAGAAACGGATGATTATCCTCTGAAAAGACCTGTTCGGGATCATTCCGTAAATTTAAGAAGACGTCTCACCATCATCACAGTATTGCTGACCTTCCTGATTACGGTTCTTGCCGTTGCAGGCTTTTATCAGCTCCAGAAACTTCACGAATCCAGCATGATGGCCAGCACTACGGCCGTATCGGATCTTTACCGGGAAATCGAAACCCAACTGAACACCCTTTCGGAGCAGATCGTTTCTATGGACGAAAAGATTGGAACCGAAATAGCCGGTGTGGAAAAAAACGTTGCATCCCTTGAAGGTTTGAAACCAGGACTGGAGAAGGTTAAATCATCGAGCGTTTCTAAAAAAGAGCATGAAAAAGACCTTGCGGACATCCAGAACCAGATGGCGGCCTTGAAAACCCTGGTGGACGGATTCCAAGTGGAAATGAAAGCGGGAAATGAAGGGCTGCAAAAAAAGCTGGACGCCCTTGCTTCGGGGGCCAATGCCCATGAGAAAACCGTCAAGGCCCTTCAGGTTCGTCAGACCAATGTGGAGAATGAAAAAGTTGACCTGAAAGCCTTCCGGGAGGCTCTAAAAAAACAGGAAGAACAGCTGAACCTGGCCAATGCCCAGCTTAAAAAAGAGATCAATTCCCTTCGGGTGGAGGTGGTGAAGCTTCTCAGCCAGCCTTCTTCCGGGGGGGGCAGTTCAAAGCTGATTGAGCAGAATATCGAGTGATTCAGGGGTGCATTCAAATGATACCTTCGTTGGCTGCGTCCAAGCCTCCTCGATGTACATCCCCCGTACACCTGCGTCGCCTTCTCCTGGCCGCCTCGGTATCCTTTGAATGCACCCCTGAATTCATTCTTGGCTCTGAGTTCCCAGCCGGGATTCAAGCCGTGTGATGTCCTCACCTTCGTTGGCTGCGTCCAAGTCTCCTCGATGTACAACCCCCGTACACCTGCGTCGCCTTCTCCTGGCCGCCTCGCTATCCTTTGAATGCACCCCTGAATCCATCATTGCTCCGGAGTTCCCAGCCGGGATTCAAGCCGTGTGATGTCCTCGGGAACATCCACTTCAGGGGAATCAAAGGCAGAAACCACCACCTTGATTCGGTAGCCGTATTCCAGGGCTCGAAGCTGCTCCAACTTTTCGATTCTTTCAAGATATCCTTCCGGAAGACTTCGGAATAATTCAAGAAACCTTCTTTTGTAGGCATAAAATCCTATGTGCTTATACAGATTAATTCCCCCTGCCCTGTCCCGGTCATGGGGAATGGTGGCCCTTGAAAAATACAGGGCGAATCCATCGGCATCCATAACGGTTTTAACATGCTTGGGGTCGGTTTTTTCCTCCGGATTCACAATGGGAAAAACCAGGGTGGACATGACAATCCCCGGCTGGGCGTCGAACGGTTCCACAAGCTCTTTGAGGCATTGTGAATGAAAGGCTGGCTGGTCCCCCTGGACATTCAGCACCAGATCATCCATCC
>VMSV01000002.1 GCA_013791935.1 Desulfobacteraceae bacterium
CCGAACAATGCACTTTTTAACCCATGGATGGTTTCCGGAAGATACCGGCCGTAAATCTTAATGGGCAGCTCCGGTCCATGAATGACCGGCGACGTGGCCAGGGTGAGCATATATTCGATGAGATATCCGGCATTTTGCGCAATCAAGCCCCGGTAGGGCGTTTGCTCCCGAAGCTTCAGGATGCGAAGTTCGTGAAGGGATCGGCCGAACTCCGATTCCATGAGCTCCGGATAGGTTGTGAGAATAATTTCCGTTCGAATGGTGCGGGAGCCCCTCTCCAGATAGGCCCCAAGTCCGCGCCTTGCCATGTCTGGATCCAAACCGCGCTGGGCAGCCACCGACCAATCCACATCCCGAAGAGACGCAATCACCTCACCGGGGTCGGGGAGCGTGAGATCAATGGCCAAATTCACGGCATTGTAATGTCCGGTATGGGCCTGAACTTCCACAATCTCGAATCCGGGCTCCGCTTCCAGGCAATCCAAGACCCTGTCCGTTTCATCCGGTTCCACGATAATCTTAAAGCCCAACATGTCATTGATGGCAAAAGCCTCTCGTTCAAATTGCATGGCTTTTTGCCGGAACCGGGCTGCAATGGCCCGCTCCGCATCCATGAAATCCTGTTCCATGACATCCGGCGAACTGATATACGACTTTAAGGGCAATCCCGCAAAAGCGGCCCGCCTTTCTGCAAATCCCTCGGCCTCTGCCTTGATGTCCTTGAAAATGGAATCCATCAGTCGAAAGGAAACCTTTTCCGCCAAACGGGACAGGCGTTTGATCCGTCCGATGGACACAAGCCGCTTCCCACCGGACATCACAAGAACGGCATCAATGGGAAGGCGGGGAAAGAAGAACTCGGGATTTTCCCGAAACGACCGGGCAAGAGCCTCCGTCCGTTGGGTGGGTTGCCCATTGTACTGAATGAGTTTTTCCCGGATAAAATATTTTTGATGGATCCGTTCCATTCCGAGATTCGGTCCGAAAACGTTCTCCAGGAATTGAACCATTCGCCGAATTACAAAGGATCCTGAAATGAATCCTTCATACAGGAATATTTCGGAAATGATCCGACCATCGCCTTCATGAACATCATCGTTGAGCCATCGGGCGGTCAGATCAAAAAGCTCGTCTCTGTGGGTCAATCCGGTGAGAAACATTGAGTGTCCTTTAAAAAAGGATAAATAAATTTTTTATATCATCTTTAATTCCAAATGGCGATTCATTTAAGACCCCTTTTTCCCCTCGATATAGGCCGAAACCACATAATCCGAGGCTTTTCTGCTTTTGCCAGGATCCCACTCCTGAATAATCTGTCGGCTGTTGTCTTTGGGAATGACTCGGATGTCCATAAATCCTGCGTCTTTGAGCATCGCCCGGGTCTCATCGATGGTTGCCGCGCCGCCGATGCAAGCGGAAAGCAACGCCAGATCATTCTTGATGTCGTCGGGCAGCGGGGCCGTGGCCACCACATCGGAGATGGCCAGTCTCCCACCCGGCTTCAATACCCGAAAGGCATCCCGGTAAACGCTCATTTTATCCGGGGACAGGTTGATCACACAGTTGGACATGATGATATCGGCGGTATTGTCGCCAATGGGCAGGTGCTCGATCTCGCCCAAACGGAATTCAACATTTTTCGTTTGGATCTTTTCAGCATTTCTTCTGGCTTTGGAAATCATATCCGGGGTCATGTCCACCCCGATGACGTGACCGGCTTCACCGACTTCCTTCATGGCCAGGAAACAGTCAAAACCACCGCCGCTGCCCAGATCCACCACCGTTTCTCCCGGTTTCAGGGAAGCAAGCGCAATGGGATTGCCGCACCCGAGCATCATGTTCGCTCCCTCGGGAACACTGGCCAGGTCTTCCTTGGAATACCCGAGCTTGCCCATATAAGCCGCCATTTGGTCAACGGAAAAGTCATCATTTCCGCAGCATGAGGCTTGTGCTTGGGTTGAAGCACCTGCGGGCGAGCAGCACGATGCCATGGGCAGCATTTGTTTTGGTGGGTCATTTTCTGGTCTCTTTTTCGGCAAAACACCACCCGCCTTTGCAATTTCGCCATACCGGTTGCGAACGGTTTCTCTGATTTTTTCTTTGTCTATGATTTCCATGGAATACCTCCCTGCTATTTCTATGGTTCCTGTCAAAACGAATAATTATTTAAGATAAAAAATCCTTTAACACCGCCACGGCTTCGGGATCTACGGAGTATTTGATTTTTTGCCCGTTCCTTTTCATGCGGATCAAACCGGCGTGGCGCAATTCCTTAATATGATGGGACAATGTGGAAGAAACAATGTCCAGGTCCTGACCCAGATCACCCACACAAACGCAGCCTTCCGAACCGGAAGTCGACTCTTCCGGGACGCTCCAGAAGGTTCCCGGAGCGCAACAGGAGATCAGGCGCAAAAAGATCTTCAGTCGGTTCGGATTGGACAAGGCCTTGAACATTCCAGCATATTGGTCGATATTTTTATCTTTATATTTCGGCATATATCGAACTATTATGCTTTTCCATCCACCGGGTCAAGAGAATAAATTCAATCCGTCCGCTCGAATGGACTTGGGTTGACGATAACAAAGTTGACACAAACTACCGGGTTTGGATGGACCGAATTTCACCTTGAATGTATTCCATGAGTCGATACTCATCCTCAATCAGATCCCAGACTTGATCCAGCCTTTTCCACTGTTTTAATTGACGTTTTTCATAAGTTGAAATCACCACGGACTGAACTGTAAGCCCGAAGTCGTGCTCAAAATGCGCCTGCCCGGGCTCATCCAGATTAATGCTCAAAAAGCGGATTTTGCCTGCTTTCAGTTCCGGTTCAAAGCCTGAAAGCACACTTTCCCGAGAAACTTCCTCCAGTAAAATACAGGAAGGACAGCGGAACGAGCGATGGAAATAATAAACAAAGAGACCGTCCTTTTCAGAAGAGTCCCCATGGCACAGGCCACCGCTGAAGAGCAGGACTGAAGTTAATATCCATATTTTGATAAGAGGGTTATATCTCAATTCCATCTTCCATGCCTTCCAATTATCCATGGGTTTAAATGCCCAGAAGAATGGATAGGCGGTGGTTAATACCTTGTATTTCAATGCTTTGTCTTCTATAGCAATGGAAAAGCATTCTTTGCCCGATGCTTCTTTCCGGGCAACGGCTCAATATGGCGGGCTATGGCCTCAAGGCCTTCCGGAATCGTCGGTACTCGGCTGCAAGCGGACTGGTTGGTATAGACTACCTTACCGTTATGGAGTATTTCAAAGATCCCATCGTGGGCTTCAATCAATTGCGTCCGTATGCCGAAGGTATCTGCGATTGCATCCGCCAGACCGGCGGCTGCCTTTATAAAACCTCATTCCACACAGTAACGGATATGAATGCCTTCCGTTGTATATTCAATGGTCATGATACAACTGCTTTCATAACGGTGAGCATGCAATCCAATAGTTTTTGTGGCCCACCGAATTACAATTTAAGCTCGGGACGGTAGGAAGGGGCGGCCAAACTTGAGGTAATCGTGTATCCACCCGGTCCCGCCTCCGTTCCCGAGAAATCGATACGGACCGGTTTAACCTTTTCCAAATCGTCAGGGTCGATATAATACGTTACGTCTTCAAAGCGGAAAGAAAGGTCCTTTTTTTGAGGCTCCTCCAGAGCCAGGTCCAGCTTGGGTCCGCCTCAACAGGCCTGGAATAAAATCCTGACGACATAGGGCCTGTTGTTTTTTTCCAAAAAACCCCTGATTCTGTTGTTTGCTTTTTCCGTTACTTCAAACATATGCGCCTCCTTGGGTTACGACCCTATGCCGAATCATTCTATCGCCCAAAATGCTCCGCCTGACCGGGACCGTAACAGGCCTCGAAAACCGGTACTCAGTGACGTTGGAGCTCTTTTTCCACCTTTTTAGCCAGAACCGCTTGGATAAAGGAAAGGGCTTGTTCCGTGTCATCATCCAGAGCAATCTGAAGAATCCTCTGAACATCGCCGGTTTCCAGCTGTATCTGAACGGGTTTGAGATTCATAGGTTTGATCCCTGGTTTATTTTGAAGGATTCGTTCCGGCGGCTAAAAACCATTCTTTTAGTTTGGCTTTTGAAGGAATACTTCCGGCGGCCATGATCTTTCCATTGATCACAAGCCCCGGTAGCCCCAGAACCCCGTAGGCTGCGATGTCCTGAATTTCATTGACGTGTTCCAGGTCCGCCTCAATGTTCATTTCTGTCAGCACCGCCATCACATCCTGCTCCAATTGCCTGCAGCGAAAGCATCCCTTGCCCAGAACCTTGATTTCCAAACCGGCAGCCTTTTCGCATTCGACCTCAGGTTCTCCCACGAATTTTTTGAAACCTGAATAAAACGCCCGTTCATAGTCCTTTCGAGCGCTATCGGGAATGTAATTTGATTTTTTCAGCTCCGCAATTAGGGCCGCCTTGATTTCCTCCTCGGTCATGGTTTTGTGGGCCCCGGCAAGCTTTGAACAGGCGGTTTTGAACCCGATAATTCCGCTCCGGAATTTGCTTATTTTCATTTGGACGATGTCTTCGGTCATTTTTTGTTCCTTCATCTTCCATCCGTTCCAATCTCACCCATCCTAGGAGCTTTTCATTCACTACAGCTCCTTTGAATATAATACTTGATACTAATTTACTCCCATCCGCCCAGAAGATAAAACCAGACCATGGCCCAGTTGGATAAGATGCTGAATACCCCGAAAATAATGCACCCCACACTCATCAGAGCCCAGCCGGACATGATGTTGCCCACCACGCAACCGCCTGCAATGGCGGCGCCGATGCCCACCAGAAGGCCCCCGAAAATCGCAGTCATAACTTGCCCCGGGGGTTTGGGCAGCAGTTTTACATCCCCGGTTGTTTTGGCCGACACCCAGGAACCGAAAACCAGGGAGGTCACCAGAAGCACGAGCCACCAGCCCACCTTTCGTTTAGGAGCTACCGTTGCCGGTTGGACTTGGGGCGTTGGGTTCGGGACTTTGTTTTCCGCCTTATAAATTCCCTGAAAATCATCCGCCGTGGCCAGGGTGTGAAGGAACAAAACGCCATGGGTTACTCCCAAGGGGTAATTTCTACCGGTTGGAACGGATGAAAACCAAGCCAGCAGTCCCAAAACTCCAATGGCGATGCCAGCCTGCCAGGGCCGCCAGCGTTTGGCAATGATTCTTTGCGGCAGGCCCTCCCGCGGATCTATCATTTTTACCACGCCTTTGGCAGCGATCTCTCTTACTTTCCTTTGATACATAACAAGCCCGTAAACCAGCGTGATAGAGACCATCAAAATAGAAAGTAGGTTGTAGGAAAGGCCTGTGAGGCTGGGCAGGGTGACAGGCCCGCCGGAAGCATTTTGGATCAGGGTGGCTTTCATCAGGTAAGCGCTCATCCCCTGAAGAGGGCCGTACTCCACCATGGATGCGCCTATGGCAATGCCCAAAAGGGCCACCATGGAATTGAGGTTCCCTTCCCCGGCTTTGTAAAGGCACCCGCTGATGCACCCTCCGGCCAACACTGTTCCCGCGCCGAAAACAATCCCACCCACCACATAACTTCCCCACATCAATGGCTTCGGGGCAAGCTTGATCCATCCGAAGGTCGACGCCAGGGCAAAAAGAGCCATTCCGGTCACAATCACCAGCCATAGTCCCCAAATTTTCATGTTGTCCCGGGTCACGATCACTTCGCTGAAGGCGGAAGAGCCGCAGAGCTGCCCTTTTTGCAGAAAAACCCCGAAAAGGAATCCAATGGATGCCGCGAAAAAAACCCATAGCCCAGTAACCATGGAAATCAAGACGGGCAAAATCACCATCACCAGACCCAAAAACGCATAACTTTTCCAATTTTCATTGCTGCTTTTCAAAGGGATTCTTCTCCTTCCTGATTCACCATCCCATCGCTCCCATGGATGGAGTTTATTTTGCTGCCGGTTTACGGAGGATCTTCATAAAGTCCATGGCCGTAGGGTAGGTAAAGGCCACGGAATTGATTCCGATCATCCAGGCGTGGAGATAATGAATGCCGCTGACGCCGGGAAGGGCTTCAAGGGTTTGTTTCACCGCCGTCAAGTCCAGGCCTGCGGGTGTCCCGTTCATTAAAACATGAATCGACTCTTTTAGAAGAGAAAGGCAATTCCAGAATATGTAGGCCACGATTATGAGGCTGAGAATGGAATCCAGCCAGTACCAGGGGGCGAAAATCATGACCACGGCGGAGATGACTTCCATTCTGCCCATGCCGAAGCTGTGCCGATTTGTCGGGCCTCTTTTCCCGATCCGATGGGCCGCATAGGCGATGATAAGGGCCGTAAAGTCCGAAAGATTATGAACCGCATCGGAGAGCAGAGCCATGCTGCCAGCATAAATCCCTCCGCAGATTTGCGCCACCGGAATCAAAAAGTTGATCAACATGGTCATCAAAAGCCTTTTGCCCGTGGTATCCGTATGATCATGGGTGTGTTCCATGGGCTTTTCTCCTTTTTCAAACACTGCCGATAAAAGGCTGAAATATAAAATAAACCCCGATTCCCGCTATGGCCACTCCTGCCAGACGCCTGAACCAGAGTCCTCCCTGCTGAAACCGGCTGCTTTCCAGAATCCGCCGAACCAGGGCCATGCTGGATCCGGCAATGGCAATGGGAATGCAGTGGCCGATCCCGAAAAGAACAATGAACAGAATGCCCGTGGCGATTTTCTGCTGGATGGTGATGATGGCCAGGATCGGTGCGATGAATCCGAAGGTGCAGGACCCGGAAAGGACCCCGTAGGCGAGCCCCAGCAGAAACGCACCAGTGATTCCCCGGAATCGAAGCCGGGCCATGAGACCTCCGGAAATGGAGCAGGCCTTTACGCCCAGCATGTCCAGGGCCACCCAGATCAGAATGGCGCCCACCAGGATCGTCCACCAGGAACCCACATCCCCCAGCATCCGTCCCAGAAGGGAGCAGATGATGCCCACCAGGGCGATGGTAATGAACAAGCCGGAAGTAAAAGCAACCGCATAAAAGGCGGCGCTTTTGGCGTGAAGCCCTTTTTCCTGACCCGCCACATAGCTCACCATCAGGGGGATGGAGGCCATGTGGCAGGGGCTTAACGCCACGCTCACCACGCCCCAAAGGAAACACCCGAGAGCGGCAATGGCCGTGCCGGTGGTCATCCATTCATTGATGGTGAGAAGCATGCTGTTCATCATGGTTTTGGTTCCCTGGAAACCCCCAGATCTTCAAGGGCCGAAACAATGCTTTTCTTATCCAGAAACCCCACATGGCGCCCCGCTTCCTTACCCTCTTTGTCGTAAAAAATCTGGGTGGGAATGCTCTGAACGCCATAACGCCGAGCCTCATCGGGGTTTTTCCAGACATCGATAAAGACGATGGAGGCCCTCCCGGCATATTCATTCTGAAGCTCTTCGATGATCGGTGCCATCATCTTGCAGGGAATGCATTTATGCGCCCCCAGGTCCAACATAGTCACCCTGCCCGGTGTGGGGATAATGGAAGTTTCATCTGATTTTGAATCCGCTCCCGAGGCCACCATACCCCAGGCCATTATCATCCCTATGACAATCATCCATTTTATCTTTTTCATAATTCTTCCTTTTTAATGGCGAGCCTGTTTCAAAACGTTTCAGTTTGGCAGAGATCAAGGCGCACGAAAATTTCAACCACAGGAATACGTTGAGTATTTTGAGGATTGAAATTTGAGTGCAACGCAGAGATCGGCCAAATTGGAACGTTTTGGCATTGGCTCTACGGTTTGCAGGTCCTGTGACACACCCCCATGGGCGTATCCACGGCATAGGGGAAGTATTTACGTTTAAACCATAAAGCCACACCGACCAGGCTGATCAAAACCGGTACCTCCACCAGGGGCCCGATCACAGCGGCAAAGGCTTCTCCCGAGTTGATGCCAAATACGGCCACGGCCACTGCAATGGCCAATTCGAAGTTATTGGAAGCAGCAGTAAACGACAGAGTGGCGGATTGCTCATAGGTTGCGCCCAGTTTCATGGACATGAAAAAACTGATCAGAAACATAATCAGGAAATAGACGCACAATGGGATGGCGATGCGCACCACATCCAGGGGAAGTTTTACGATGTATTCTCCCTTGAGGGAAAACATCACCAAAATTGTGAACAGCAGGGCGATCAGGGTCAGGGGGCTGATTTTGGGAATGAACTTTTCATGATACCATTGATCTCCTTTGGTTTTCAGCCCGATGATTCGGGTGATCAGGCCGGCGATGAATGGAATTCCCAGGTAGATAAAAACGCTTTCCGCGATCTGACCAATGGTGACTTTCACGAAGGAACCTTCAAGTCCGAACCAGCCCGGCAGGATGGTGATGAAAAACCACGCGTATACCGAGAAGAAAAGCACCTGGAAAATGGAATTGAAAGCCACCAGCCCGGCGCAGTATTCGGCGTCTCCCCGGGCAAGGTCATTCCAGACCAGAACCATGGCGATGCACCGGGCAAGGCCGATCATGATCAACCCCACCATGTATTCGTGATGGCCGGAGAGAAAAAGGATGGCCAGGAAAAACATCAGGATCGGCCCGATAATCCAGTTCTGAACCAGGGATAAAGCAAGAATCTTGACATCCCGGAAGACAAATCCGAGTTTTTCATACCGGACCTTGGCCAAGGGCGGGTACATCATCAGGATCAGGCCCATGGCGATGGGAATATTGGTGGTCCCGACCTGGAAAAGATGGATGACATCCCGGACTCCGGGATAGAGAAATCCGCCCAGGACCCCTACCGCCATGGCGAGGAAAATCCAGAGGGTTAGAAAACGGTCCAGAAAGCTCAATTTTTTCATGCTGTCGTCGGTCATATTACCTCCAGCTTGTTTTTCCTATGGTGGGTGAACCCCATCGATATTGACTCAATCCACTTTCGTGAACGGTGAACAGTGAACGGAAACCGCCGAGTCAATTTATTTACGGACATTGTACCAGTTCGTAGGATGGGTGCAACCCATCAATATTGTCTCCATCCACCATCACTACGGACATTGCACCAACCCCTGGGCCCAGAGGCAGCCGCCACAGGTGGGAAAGGTGTTTCCCGTGCAATCCTCCTCGTTGGCCTCGGCCCATTCACAACTGGCACAGGATACACAAGGAGAAAAATCAAACGCCTTCACCCTTTTTCGAAAGGCCGCGTATGGCTCGTCATTCCAGATATCCAGCAGTTTTCGGTCCTTGAGGTTCCCGAAGCTATGCTCCCGGTTTTTGCGTTCAACCCCCTGAAAAAAACAGGCATGGGAGTGAAGCAAAGGCGGACAGGGGCTCACCCGACCGTCCTGGCCCACGGAAAGGCTGGCTTTTTTCAGGAATGGACAGGTATTCATGGGTTCCTGGTATTCCCTGCCCATGAATTCGCCCATATCCTGGTGGGCCAGGCCCTTTAGAATGATTCCAACGGAATCCCCCCAAAGATCCATGCGGGGAAGTTTCACCTGAAACGACCGCCCGGCCATTTCCCAGGTGGACCGGGTGTAGAGAATCTGGTCCAGACCTTGCCGGGTATAGGGCAGAAGGTTGCTCACGATGATTTTGTCCACATTCAAGGACCGGGCAAGCTTCATCACCTCGGGGAATTCGTGGATATTGTCCTTCATGGCCACAAACACAAACCCCAGGCCCGGAGTCATTTCCCCGGAATAATAGGTCATGCCGAACATGCTTTTCAAATGGCCCTTCATCCGGTTGAACGCTCCCTGGTCCCGCACATGGCCGTCACAATCATCCCCGAGGCCGTCCACGGAAAGCCAAAGCCGGTCCAGCCTGAGGCGCTTCAGGTCATCCAAACGTTCCCTGTTCAGCAAAAGACCGTTGGTAATCAGCTCCACCGGGGAATGGCGTTTTTTACAGGCTCGAATAAAAGACAGGATGTCCGGATGCAGAAGGGGTTCGCCAAATCCGCCAAAAACCACGCTTGGAACGGGGTCGCAGGTTTCGAGGGTCTCCAGAACCCTTTGGAATACTTCCGGAAGCATATCCGCCGGCTCATGGTCCCAAGTGTGTCGCTGGCACATGGCGCAGTTCATATTGCACCGGGTGGTGGGTTCAACGTAAATCCTGGCCGGTCGGGTGACAGGTCGATGGAGCCTGAGGGTATCCTCCCCGGCTTCCATATAAACCTGATCACCGGGAGTAAGACCAAATTTTTTAACAAGGTTTTGCGGGAGGATTAATCTTCCCGATGGATCCACAACTGCAAAATTTTCCGAAACATCCTCTCCCCTATCCAGATCCAGGGGGACGTTAACCAAAGCCTCGAGCATAATGAACAATCTCCGGAACAACAAGTTCAAGTAAACAGCAACATTTTTTGCATCCGCATCAATCGTTATTTTTTAATCCAGGACGTGACGTTCTCTTTGGTGGGAATTTTCCCCACGGATTTTACTTCGCCGTCCACCACCACCGCAGGGGTTCCGAACACACCATAGCCTGCGATTTTCATGAGATCCGTGACTTTTTCAATATGGGCCTCAATCCCCGCTTCAGCCACCGCTTCCTTTACAATTTTTTCCGTCTGGGCGCATTTCGCGCAACCCGGCCCCAATACTTTAATTTCCATTGGAATGTTCCCTTCGTTATTTTATCCTGCAATTGTGCCGTATATCATTCCCGCCAGGGTGGACATGACCACAATGATGGTGCAGAACACGGCTGTTTTTTTCACGCCCATGACGCTGCCGATAACGATCATATTGGGCAAACTCAAAGCCGGGCCGGCAAGAAGCAGCGCCAGGGCCGGCCCCTGACCCATGCCTGACCCCAACAGGCCTTGAATAATGGGCACTTCCGTAAGGGTGGCAAAATACATCAATGCCCCGGCCACCGCAGCAAAAAGATTGGCCCCCAGGGAATTGCCTCCTAAAAGGGATTGGACCCAGGCTTCCGGAATCAGGGCTTGATGGCCGGGCCGGCCCAGTAAAAATCCGGCCACGATGACTCCGCCAAACAGCAGGGGCATGATCTGTTTCATGAACCCCCAGGTGGACTCCACCCAGGTTTTGCATTCCTCCCTGGTGAACCAGGCTTTGATCATCAGCCCCAGAACCCCCAGCAACGCAAGGGTGATATACCATTTGGCGGCGAAAATAGCCGGCCAAATCCCGGAGGAACCCGGCGCGGGCTTGGCGAAGGCTGCAAAAACCAGAATCAACACCATGGTGAGCATGTACAGTCCGTCCTGAACCAGGGTGCGCTCCGTGGCATCTTCGTCCGGCACATAAATCTGCCCTTGGGTCCGGGCCGCATCGTCTTTACGGAATATCCAGGCCATGAGCAGGCCGGTCACCACGGCAAAAAGAACAGCCCCGATGGCCCTGGCCAAGCCCAGTTTCCAGCCCAGGATTTTAGCGGTCAGGGTGATGGCCAGGACATTGATGGCGGGCCCGGAATAAAGAAAGGCTGTGGCCGGGCCGATCCCGGCTCCCCGTGTATAAATACCGGCAAACAGAGGCAATACCGTGCAGGAACAAACCGCCAGGATCGTCCCTGAAACCGAAGCCACGGAATAGGACAGGAATTTGCTGGCCTGGGCACCGAAATATTTGAGAACCGAAGCCTGGGAAACGAACACGGAAATGGCCCCGGCAATGAAAAAAGCCGGAATCAGACAGGTGAGCACATGCTCCCTGGCGTATTCTCGAAGCATCATGAAGGCTTCCAGGCCGGACTGCCGGATGAGGGGGTGGTCCCAGGGAATGTAATACGCCCCGAGAAAAATGACTATCAGAAAGGCCAGCTTGGTTCTTTCCTTCACGATTTTATCTCCTTATATTGCGATATGGCGATTTTATTTCTTCATTTCCCGCAGATCTGCTCCCGGTTGATGAAAGGCAACCGGTTGATCAGCTTGATGATCTCCGGGTCCTCCTCCAGCCAGTGTTTCAGATTCCCGAGAAAGCTCGCCGCAAAGGGGCTTCGGGAGCCATCCGACAGACTGTAATTGACCCACAAACCCTCTTTCGCAGAACAAATCAAGCCAGCATCCTCCAATGTTTTTAGATGTTTGCTGGCCGTGGACTGTGCGATCTCAAGGGCGGTCTGAATTTCGCACACGCACATCCTTTTTCTTTGGAGCATCTTAAGCATCTTAACCCTCGTGGGGTCCGATCCTGCCTTCATGACCTTGATCAACTCTTTCATCATTGCCTCCATATCGTATTTTTGGAATATAATGGCCATCGAAATTGAAGTCAAGGCAAAATTTGTTGAGAATAAACGACGGATTCATAGGCAATACCCTAAACCGGTAGGGGCAGACCTGCGTGTCTGCCCGGGCAAACACGTAGGTTTGCCCAACGGGAGATACCATGGAGGTTTGTCCAAGATAATTATTGACGAATCATTCCCTTTTGGTTATGCAAGGGTCAAAAGAATTCAGGCGCTCCAAGGAGCATAAAAGGGAACTCCGTTAAAATCGGAGACGGGCCCGCCGCTGTGATCGGGGACGACTGCCGCAGATAAGCCACTGGTTCTGATGAACCGGGAAGGGGCGGCATGTAGGATGATCCGAAAGTCAGAAGACCTGCCTGAACTGTATGAAGAAACCTGCGTGGACCAGGAATATTGTGTGATCAGCGGATAAAAAAGGGACATCCCCGGATCGATCGTCATCGGTCCGGGGATTTTTTTATTTTCGGGCTGGCCAACCATTATCTGTAATGTATGAGGAGGAGAAAAATGAGGAAGCGGTTTTTTTTATTCGGCCTGATGGTAGTCTTAACCCTTTTGAATGTTTCGATGATTTTTGCTGAAACCACCCGACAGAAGGAAGAACTGACGGATGTTTTTGTCACCGCCACCCGTACCGAGCAGGATGTCGCAAAGCTCGGGGGGTCTTCGGTTTATCTATTGGATTCCGAAGCCATTGACGCGAAAAAACAGTTTAGCCTGGCTGAAGTTCTAAAGGGAATTCCGGGAATTGATATCAACAGTTACAGCGGCATGGGAAGCCTGACCAACATCTTCTTGCGCGGGGCAGACAGTAAAAATACCCTCGTCCTGGTTGACGGTATGATGTTCAATGATCCGGCTGACCCCAACCGAGTGGCCAATATTGAAAACATCAGCACCGAGGCCATCGAACGCATTGAAGTGGTGAAAGGTCCCATGAGCGTTCTATACGGCAACAGCGCCACAGCCGGCGTGATCAACATCATCACGAAAAAAGGAACCGGAAAACCCTCTTTTTCAGCGGGCGTTGAGGGCGGTTCCTACCACACCCTGAAGTACAATGGCGCGCTCTACGGAACCGTGGACCGGCTGAATTACTCCCTGATCGGGTCCCTGATGGACACGGAGGGCTTTTCCTCGGCCAATGCTAAAAACAAAGACATTCCCCATTCAGGAAATACCTCAGAAAAAGACGGTTGGAAGGATAAGAGCTTGTATGGAAAATTCGGCTACGTCTTCAATCCGGATTTTGATATAGCAGCCAATTTTCTGCTTCTAAATGCCAGCGTGGATCTTGATCAGGTGTACTCAGACCCCGTGACCTACAAGGGGTATGCCGGAGACCGTTTCGGCTATGATGAGTTCTGGAATACAACGCCGGAACCTGATGGCCTCAAGGACAAACATACCGAACGGGATCAGGCGACCGGCAAAATTAACATCCACAATAAATTCCTTAACGGTCAGCTGGACTCCCGGCTCTCCTTACAGGCTTCGCGCCACACCTCAAAGGAATTCGACAACGACAGCCTTGAAGAAGGAAGATATACCGGTGAAGCCAGGGAGTGGGCCTGGCAGGGGGGGATCAATGCCGGGGCCTTCAATCGGATGGATTTCGGGTTGAACTATGCTACGGAAGATATGCATCAGACTTCCTCGTGGGAAACCATCGATGAAAAGTCGGCAGACACAAAAGGTCTCTGGCTTCAGGACCAAATATTCGCCGGCGATAATTTCATCGTTCAGGCCGGCGCACGGTATGATGACCATGAGAAATTCGGGGGGAAGACCACCTATCGCGTGGCCCCGGCTTATTATTGGAGCCGGACTACCTTGAAGGCCAGTTTCGGAACGGGCTTTCGCTCACCCTCCCTTTTCCAGCTCTATTCATCCTACGGAAATGAAAATTTAAAGCCTGAAAAAAGCATCGGTTGGGATACGGGCGTGGAACAGACCTTTTTCAACAACAAGGCCAAGGCTGGCATCACCTATTACTCAACGGTTTTTGAGGACCGTATCGGTACCCACCCGATCACTTATCAATTTGACCAGTTGGAAGGAACAACCAAAACCAGCGGTATCGAGGCGCTTTTTGCCTTTCAACCCATGCAGAACCTGGATCTCTCTCTGGACTACACCTACACGGAAACCAAAGACCCCTACGGGAAAAGACTGGCAAGAAGGCCTTATAATAAAATTCACCTGAACTCCAGGGTAAAGGTCCTGGAAAAGGGGTTGATCAATCTGGATGCCTTCTGGGTGGATGATCGGGATGATGTTTATGCCATGGATAAAAACGGCAACCCCGTGGACAACCTCGATGCCTATACCCTGGTCAACCTGTCGGCCGGGTACGATCTTACCCGGCATATCAGCCTCCAGGCCAGGGTGGATAACCTGTTTGATGAATTTTATGAAAACGTTTGGAGCTACGCCACACCCGGAAGGTCCGCCTATGTGGGCATGAAGCTGACCTATTAATTTCAAATTTGAAATCTGAAATCTGAAATCTGAAATTATAGACCCTCAGGCCCTGAGAGTTGCTATGAGCCTTAAAGGATTCATGAGCAGCTCCAGGGCCGGAACAATGCCAGCGCACACCACATCCGCATGTTCAAGGCTTGTGGAAGCAGACCCCTCTCCAAGGATCACCGCAATGCCAAGGGCCGATTCTTTGAGCATCAGCCAATCATTCCTCCCGTTTCCCATGCTGGCCGTGTGTTCAGACCCGAGCTGCTTCACATATTCCAGTTTGGCCAAATCCTGGTGTCCCGGCGATAGTATGGATATCTTCCAGGCAGATATTATTTCTCATTGAGAAGTTATTTTCAAGAGCGCATCCATCAAAATCCCCGGTACCATATTTGGCATTGATCTTCAGTTTAAAGATTATTAGAGTAGCCCAAACCTTACCACCCAGCCGGCAGGTTTTGAAACAAGTAAATTTCTGAGGGAAAAAATAATGAGCACTATTTATCAAGAGCGGTTGCACCGATTCAGACAAATGGTCAAGGTGGAAAATCTGGATGGATTTCTGATTTCCAATGGTGAAAACCGACGGTATCTTAGTGGTTTTAAAGGAGAAGACACCCAGATGGATGAATCCTCCGGGGTTCTTATCATTTCGGAAAACAACCAGGTCCTGGCCACAGACTCCCGCTACACCGAACAGGCCACACAGGAAGCTACCCTGTACGAGGTTGTGGAATACAAAACCGGTCTGGCCAAAGAGCTCCCGGAGATCCTTTCCAAACTGAATATTCGCCGCATGGGTTTTGAAAGCAAACGAATGGCGGTTTCCCAACATGAGGAACTCCAAAAGGAACTCCTTGAAAAAGGATTGAATATCGAACTGGTTCCTGCAAAAGAATTGACCGACAATATCAGAATCCGAAAAGATGAATTTGAAATTGACTGCACCCGAAAAGCCCTGGCCATTGCAGAAGCCGCTTTTATGGAAATCCTGAAATTCATCAAACCCGGAATGACGGAAAAGGAAGTGGCCTGGGCTCTGGAGGTAAAATTACGGGAAGGAGGCGCTGATGGATTGTCCTTTCCGGTGATCTGCGCATCGGGCCCCAACAGCGCTCTGCCCCATGCCATCCCCGGGGACCGGATCATCAACCCCAATGAACCCATCGTGTTTGACTGGGGGGCAAAATATCAGGGGTATTGTTCGGACACCACCCGGACCATTGTTCTGGGAAAACCGGATGATGAATTGAAAAAAGTGCACCAGACCGTTCGTGAAGCCCAACTCATGGCCATGGAAGCCATCATGGCCGGGGCCAATGGAAAAGCCGTGGATCAGATCGCCCGGGATCATATTGAAAAAACAGGATACAAGAACAGATTCGGCCATGGTTTGGGACATGGCACCGGGCTTGCCATTCATGAAGGACCCAGGTTGAGCCCTCTTTCCACCTCCATCCTGGAACCCGGCATGATCGTTACCGTTGAGCCTGGCATCTATATTCCCGGTTGGGGCGGGGTTCGCATAGAGCACCAGGTGGTGGTTCGGGAAAAAGGCGCGGAAGTATTGAATTCCCTGAGTACCATCATTGGCTTTGATGAGACCTGATGGACTCGATGAATCACTTTTTCTCCGCGCCCTTTGCGACCACGCGTTAAACCAGGTTTGGGTCATTTTTCCAGGGGTTGCCCCTATTCATCCCGCAGTAAGCTTCTTTGCGATCCTCGCCACATGCTCCCCCTGATACCGGGCCCCGGCCAGTTCATTTTCACTGGGCATCCGGCTACCGTCTCCCCCCGCGATGGTGGACGCACCATAGGGCGAACAACCGGTGATTCCGTCCATGGTCATCTGCCCCTTGAACGCATAGGGAAGCCCCACCACCACCATACCCTGGTGCAACAGGGTGATATGGAAGCTGAGAATCGTGGATTCCTGGCCCCCGTGTTGGGTGTTTGAGCTGGCAATCACGCTTCCCACCTTGCCCACCAGGGCGTTTTTCGCCCAGAGTTGTCCGGTTCCATCGAGAAATTGACGCATCTGGCCGCACATATTTCCGAAACGCGTGGGAGTTCCAAAAATAATGGCATCGGCTTCGGCCAACTCCTCAACCATACACACGGGCACATGGGCCTGGGATTGCTGGGCTTCCGCAGCCCCCATCTTCCCCAGAACATCCATGGGAAGGGTTTCGGGAACCCGTCGCAACACAGCGTCCACGTTCCCTGCAGCCCGCACACCCTCGGCAGCAGCTTCCACCATCTTGAACACATGGCCATACATGGAATAATAAACGATCAAGACTTTCATGGGAATCTCCTTTCCTTCCAATACCCTTTGGGGTTGTTTACTTCTCCGCGATTACCAGCATCTCAAAATCTTCGGGGGTGAGTGGATCATTGCGACCGAAAGCCCCCAGTCTTGCGCCAAAAATATCCACGGTTTTAAATCCTAGGGTTTTTAGCAGCCAGGTGATTTCAGACGGCACGTAATACCTTTCATTACAGGCCAATTCTTTCGGATTGCCCAAGTCATCGGTGATCTGAATCACATTTTGGTCCCGGAACGTCATCAGATCAAAGGAATGCCGGTCATAGATAGCATTTCCCTCTTTCGCCGAGGCCTCCAAAAAATCCTTTACCGAATGGAATAACGGAAAAAGGCCGTTCAGCGTTGTAAAGATGAATTTGCCCTTGTCTTTTAATGCCCTTGTCGCGTTTTTCAGGATTTCAAAATTCATCTCATCGGTTTCCATCAAGGGGAACCCCCCTTCACAGAGCATGATGGATAGGTCGAATTCCTTGTCAAAGGGAAGTTTCCGGGCGTCGAGCTTCCGGAAATCAATCTTCACATTTTGTGCGTCTGCTTTTTCTTTGGCCCGCCGCAACTGGGACTCCGACAAATCAATGCCCGTAAGGTCATACCCTCGCTTGGAGAGTTCAATGGCATGTCTGCCCGTCCCGCATCCCACATCCAGAATCTTTATGGCCTTGTTGAAGTTGATTTCCTTTTCAATGAAATCGCATTCTCCCAAAGTGCCTTGGGTAAAATTCTCTTCGTCATATTTTTTTGCGTAATTTTCAAACAATGCTTCATACCATTGCTTCATGATGATTCCTTGTCCATCCCTTGTTTTTTCCGCCAATCGGAAACCAGGGTTAAAAGTTCTGCTCCGTATTTTTCAATCGTCTTTTTCCCCAGACCTTTGATGGTTTTTAACTCCTTCAAGGTTTCAGGCAGAAGGACGGCGACCTGAACCAAAACCCGCTGATGAAGGATTTGAAAATGTGGAACCCCTTTTTCCTTGGCCTTGGCCGAACGCCAGTCCTTCAACTGCTGGAACAGTTCCGGGTGCTGGATGTCGGACTCCTTTTGGTCCTGAGCCTTGGTTATTTTTGCTTCTGCTGGCGAAAAATCCACTCCGATTTTTGACAGGGCCCGCAAATATCGGGCTGGAGAAAATCCCTTTTCACAGGATCGGATCCCGGAGAGCTTGGATGAAACCTCTTGTTTGAGGTTCTCCATGGCATTTTTTATCCTTTTGCCAACCTCCTTATTGTCCGTCTCCACATAGAACTTCTTCAAAAGATCCTGAATGAGAATGCCGAGTTTGTCCTGGAACCACCCGGAGGCTTTGCCGATGCGCTCAAGAATATGAACATCGGATTCCGGAAAAGTCTGTTTTTCAAAGCAGGTGCGAAGTTCCTGTTTGAATTTCTCGCTGACCATCCAGATATCTTTCCGGGTGATTTCCTGCAACCGGGCCGGATCGGACACCCCGAACACCTCCACACGCCCGATATTTTCCTGCAAAAGCCGGAAGAGATAGGCAAGACGGTTATTCAGGGCCTGAAAGTCAAAGCATTCCAGCAGCAATTCCTGCTGGTACTTTATTTTATCTTCCTTCAACCGGTTTTTGGAAGCCGGATTCTGCCGGGCCGCCTTCACAAAATCCTGAACCGCTGCCTCGGTTTCAATACCCCTGGCCGGAATGGGTGAGCTGAGAACCATGCCCTCCAGGGTTCTGCAACGGCTCAGAGCTACATAAACCTGACCCTGGGCAAATGCGGATTGCGCATCAATGACGGCCTTGTCAAAGGTCAACCCCTGGCTTTTATGAATGGTGATGGCCCAGGCCAATTTCAGGGGAAATTGTTTGAACTTACCTATGACCTCCTGTTGAATCTCATCTTTTTCTTCGTTCACCGTGTATTTGATATTTTCCCATTCCACGGGCTCAACAGTTATCTCTTCGGTCTCTTCCGGACAGGCGATATGAATTTTTCCTGAGGAGAGGCTCGTGATTCTTCCGATTTTGCCGTTATAATACCTCTTTTCACCCGAGACGTCATTCCGGAGAAACATCACCTGGGCCCCGACTTTTAACATCAGGTGTTCAGGCGCCGGGAAAAGGTGACCGGGAAAGTCCCCTGAAACAGCAGCCCCCAGGCAAAGCTCCTTTCCCGAAAGGGCTTCAAGTCGGGTTTTGTTGATGGCGTCTGCGCTGCGATTATGGGTGGTGAGGGTAATGGTTCCCCGACCTTCTTCCGGGGTGTAATTTGAGATATACCGATGGTTGAGCTCGCCAAGGGTTTTGGCATCCAGCCGGTTGTCCCGGACCTTGTTGAGAATTTGAATAAACCGGGCGTCGGTCTGACGGAAAATATGGTTCAATTCCAGGGTCACCCACTCGGTTTGATTCAAAGCGCGGCTGGAGAAAAAATAGGCGGAATCATAATATCGCTGCAAAAGGTCCCATTCCTGAGGCTTTGCTACTGGAGGAAGCTGAAAAAGATCCCCGATCATGAGCAACTGAACCCCGCCGAAGGGTTGATCATTGCGGCGAAGCCTCCTCAGAACCGAATCCACGGCATCCAGGAGATCGGCCCTCACCATGCTGACCTCATCGATCACCAGCAAATCAAGGCATTGAATGATCCGCAATTTTTCCCGGCTGAACCTGAACATGCGCTGGCGGTTCTCTTCCTGGTTTTCACTGCCCGGGAAAAAGGGGCCGAAGGGCAATTGAAAAAACGAATGCAGAGTGACGCCCCCAGCGTTGATGGCAGCCACCCCGGTGGGGGCCGTCACCATCATCCGCTTGGCCGTATGGCCTTTCAGATTGTGGAGAAAGGTGGTTTTGCCGGCGCCGGCTTTTCCGGTTAAAAACAAATGCCTTCCGGTATGCTCAACAAAATCCCCGGCAAGCTTAAGTTCAGGGGTTTCTGTGGAGGGTAAAGTATGATTGGGTTTTCCATTCATGCTGATCTAACCTGTTTGCTGCAGATACACATTGTAATCGTAAAGATTTTTCATCACCTTGGCCGCCATGGAAAAAGAAGGAAATGTTGCGATACCGTTTTCATGGTAACGGGTTTTAAAGTCTTTGCTCTGGCTTGCCCCGCTAAAGGCATCGATGACTTCCAGAACCGGATAAATCGGCTTGCCGAGAACGTTTTTCAGATGAACCGTGAGAGCTATGATTTGCTCAACGCCTTTAAAGCCCAGGATATGCTGAATGGCGTTGATGGACTGAATAAAAATCAGGCTGTGAATCTTCGGATCTTCCTTAAGCACCGATACCAGCGTGGTCAGGATTTGATCCGACATGGAAGCCATGCCGATATCCAGGGGATTTAAAACACTGCTCCCGGCCAGGGGCACGACTTCTTTCAACCGCCTGACGGAGTCCTCTGAAAGATGGGGAACCAGAAGCCCCGTCTTCTCGGCAATGTCCGTGGTGGTGACACTTCCCCCGCCTGCTCCGCCCACAATGGCAACACCCTTCCCCTCGGGCAGGGCTATTCTTTGCCAGGCGGAAATGGTACAGGCCATCTCCTCCAGGGAGTCCACACAGATGATGCCCGCCTGCCGGCACATGGCTTCCCAGATCTTCTGGGAGCCTGCAATGCTCGCCGTATGAGATTTTGCCGCCCTTGATCCGCCGTCGGTTTGCCCGCCCTTGTAGATCACCAGAGGTTTATTCCGCGTAAGGTCTTTGGCAATTTCGAAAAACCGCCTTCCATCGGGAAGCCCCTCCAGGTAAGACCCGATCACAGTGGTTTTTTCATCCGATGCAAAATAGGAAAGCAGCTCCGAGGCGTTGATGTCGATGGCATTTCCAAAGCTCACGACCTTGGCGAATTGAAGGCCTTCAAGCCCGCCGATTCCGGTGAAATATCCGGACAACTGGCCGCTTTGGGAGAAAAAGCTTACCGATCCTGCGGCCGTGGCGAATTGGGGTTGAAAGGCAAGGCCTCCATCCGGGCAGTAAATTCCCATGCAGTTGGGGCCAAGGATTCGGATGCCATTGGATTGGGCCAGATCCAGGATCTGTTTTTCAAGATCGGCAAGTTCCTGAACACCGGTTTCGCTAAAACCGGCGGTAAAAAAATGAACAAACTTTACTTTCCTGGCCGCGCAATCCTCCAACACCTTTAAAACCGCAGACGCCCGAATGGAAAAAATCACCAAATCGATATCCTCCGGAATATCCCGGATGTTTTTATAGGTGGTCAGGCCGAAGATATTCTCTCCGCTTGGATGAACCGGATATATTTTTCCTTTAAAATTTTGAACAATGGAGCCCATGATATAATTATTGCCCTGGCTTCTGCCTGTGGCGCCGGGTGAGGCGCCCACAACCGCAATACTTTTCGGGTAAAACAGTCGTTCCAGATTCCTGTTTCCGTTCATATTAATTTCTTATCCTTGTCTGAAAGAGAGGTTGCCTGGTTTCCATTGGATCTCGGGCCTTGCCCGAAACCCTAAGTCTTTTTACCACAATATACTGAATCTATTTGATTTTACTATTTGTGTCAAGGGTTGGATGGCAAAGGGGGTTTCGTCAATATTTTCGGTCTCAGGCCTTCGTGTCCAGCCAAGCCTGGCAATCCTCACAACGATAACGAACCGTTCCGCCATCGGCCATGGGAACCTCCTCGAAATCATATTGTTTTGTGCCTCGAGTCTCAAAGCATTCCGGACAATACCCCCCGGCCAACTCTTCCTCCTTGAGGGTCAAATGACAATGGCGGCATCGCAGCCTTTGGGTGTTTTCAATGATGACTCTGATATTTTTATGCCTGCATTCTTCCGTCATGGTCTAATTTTTTTTATCCCCGCAAAAAGACGCCAAGCCGCAAACTAGGCATCCAGTCTTGGAATCATGGAAAGCCTTTGTTCGTTCCCCATGTTGGTTGGGATTATGACCCTGATTAGTATCATGGAATGGAATTAGGCGAAACAACCTTTGTAGCTTTGTGGCTTGGTGCGGGAATATTCTGAAAAGACCTGAACGAAGCCTGGGGATTTTCATCCCCCTGAATTTTATCCGGGGTCCCGCCACCCGGCGATTTTTGCGGCAATGATCACTGCCTGGCGCATGGCTTCCGACCTGGCCACGCCTTTCCCGGCGATATCAAAGGCCGTTCCGTGGGAAGGAGTGGTGATGGCATAAGGCAATCCGGCAAGCACCGTAACCACGGTTTCAAAATCCAATAGCTTCAGGGCAATCTGCCCCTGATCATGATACAGGGTAACCACACCGTCATAGGCCCCGTTCACCGCTTCCGCAAACAGGGTGTCTGCGGAAAGTGGCCCGAAAACATTGATTCCCTCTGACACAGCCTCCTTCACCGCAGGGCTGATGATTTCGATTTCTTCCCTTCCGCACAACCCCTCTTCCCCGCAGTGGGGATTCAGAGCTGCCACCGCCAGCCGGGGGTTGTTAAAACCGGCTTTTTTTAAAGTGGAATGGGCAAGATGGATGGAACCTTTGATTCTTCTCACACTTAAATTTTCCGACACCTCTTTTAAGGGAATGTGGCTGGTCACCCGGGAGGTCCAGAGGTTTCTCACCACGTTCATTTCTCCAAAGGGCTTGTTCCAGTTGAGATGGCGCCCAAAAAAGCTGGTACCTTTTTCAAGCAGGGGGTACCCGCCATATTCCATGGCCGCCTTATGGTACGGGCCAAAGGCAAAACCGGAAATCTGCCCGCCCGTGCACAGCCCCATGGCGTAAACCATCATCTCCCCGGTTTCCCGGCCTGCAAGGGCGCTGATCTGTCCCATGGGGATGCCTGCGGGGTCCAATGATTCCTGATTGATCATGGGAATGGGCCCCGGCCACCGGGCTTGGGAGGGCTCCTCAATTACCGTGATCGGAAAATCCACCTTGGCGATTTCCATCCCCCTGGCCAGGATGCGCCGGTCCCCGATAATAATCGGCCGACAATAGGTCCGCAAATCCTCTTTGGCAAACATTCTTGCCACAATTTCGGGCCCGATTCCCGCCGCATCTCCCAGTAAAATCCCAATCACCGGTTCCATAGGGTCAGTTTCCTTTATCCACAAAAAATACTTTCTTGTTCTCGCACAAAGGCACAAAGAGGACAAATAATATTTGGGTTAACCCAATTGATTTTATGGCCAGCCCGCGCCGGGAACATCCACCTGGATCTGTTCGATCTGACCGCTGGCTTTGCCCCTGAAGGATTCCGCCGAGATGGCCGTGCAGAGAAACAGGGTGCGTCGATCCGTACCGCCCAACATGCAGGCAAAGGCCGGTTTCATGCCCTTGATGATTCGGCTGATGGTGCCCCCTTCATGGACCCGCAGCACCTCGCCCTTTCCCGGCGATGTCACCCAGACCGCCCCTTCTGCATCCAGGCAGGTGCCATCCGGCATGTGGCCTTTTTCCAGTTGGGCCCAGACCCTCCGATGGGAAAGGCTTCCATCCGATTCAATATCAAACGCGGTAAGGCAACTGCCACGGGATTCCCCTACAATCAGGGTTTTACCGTCTGGCGTAATCACGGTCCCGTTGGGAAAGGCCATATCCTCGGCAATAATCCGGGCCTTTCCATCCGGAGTAACCAGGATCAGGGTGGCCGGGGCAAATGGTTTTCCGCCCAGAGCATCATAGCCGAAATTGCCCACATAGGCCCTTCCCTGGCCATCCACCACCATGTCGTTGCAGTTGAAGGTGGCCAGATCGCTCAGGTCCGCCGCAACGTTAAGCCCGTCCGGATCCAGGCGCATCAGGCGGCGATCGGTAATGGATACCACCAGCAGTCGGCCGTCGGGCAGCCAACCAAGGCCCGACGGCCCCTTGGGTACCTCAACAATAACTTCTGTTTTTCCCGAGAGATCCACAGTCATCACCTTCCGGCCCACCATGTCCGAAAACCAGAGTTTTCCGTCATGCCATCGCGGGGTTTCCGGAAACATCAAACCATCCACCAACAAGGTTGTCTCTGAACTCATATCCTTCTCCTCCCTTTTTCTACAGTTATTTGGCGATGTCCAGCAGAATTTGTGTCAATTCTTTCGAATGACTCAACATGGGATAATGATTGGCATCCAGTTCAATGAGATTGGCCTTCAATTTTTCCGCCGACCGGTACTGGTGGGCATCTGCGGGGTTCGTACTTTTTGTGCAATTGATCACCGTGGCCTTCCAGGTCTTGTCCCAGAAATCCGTTTCTCCGGTGACCCTCGGCGTGGCGGAAAAAGGGTACAACCTGAAGCGCGGGGCCGCAAAAGCCCGTATTTCCGGGTCCAAATCCGCCAGCATCGGGCCGTAGATGAATTCTTTGGCCGGTCCGTAAGCAAGCTTTGTGGATTCCCACTTTGCACCGCTGTTGGGAATGGGGGTTAAAAGGTCTCTGATTTTCTCCCCGGGCAGGGGAAGCAGCGCTTCGATAAAAACCAGATGTCCGATGCGGTCTTGGGTCTGATTGGCGATATAGGAGGCTGTCAGACCTCCGGTGCTGGTTCCCACGAGGATGACATCTTTAAGATCTTCAAAAAACAGTAGATCCGACACCTCTTTGACATAGCCTTCCATGGTGATGTCGGGCCTGATCTGGTGGGCCCGCTCTGCACAGCCATCCATGGTGGGGGTATAAACCAAGTGACCGGCAGCCCTTAAAGGGGTTGCCACGAATTTCCATATCCATCCGCCCTGAAAAGCACCATGGATAAAAACATAAGTTGCCATTTGTTTCTCCTTTTCGCTTGCGAAGGTTTTGACAATGCTGAGAAATGAAAAACAAAACATCAATCCCGGGTCTTTGTTTTCCCTTGAATTTTTACATATATAGTTATAACAATATAATCATAGCATCAATTAATATTTTGATTTCTTATGATTCAAGTTTACCCCCCAATCAAGGAGACCCCATATGATGAACGAAACCATTGCTTCAACCCAATACGGCCAGATCCGCGGATATGTCCGGGACAGCGGCATCCATGTGTTCAAAGGCATTCCCTATGGCACGGACACCGGCGGCAAGAACCGTTTCCTGGCCCCCGAACCCCCGGAACCCTGGACCGGCATCAAGGACACCCTGGAATACGGCCCGGCCTGCCCCCAGCCCCCCATGAGTTTTGACTCCGTTAACGAATACATGAGTGAAGATTGCTTAAAGCTCAATGTCTGGACTTCTTCTTTGGATAAGGCTGCCAAACGCCCGGTCATGGTGTGGCTCCATGGAGGCGGATTCACCTCCGGATCGGCCCGTACAACCTTGACCGATGGTTCCAACCTGGCCCGGACCGGAGATGTTGTGGTGGTGAGCCTGAACCACCGGTTAAGCATTTTCGGGTTTTTGTGTTTGGAATCCATTTGCGGACCCGATTTTGCCGATTCCGCCAATGCCGGGATGCTGGACATCGTCCTGGGTTTAAAATGGGTACGGGATAACATTGAAGCTTTTGGAGGAAATCCCGGCAATGTAGCCATTTTCGGCGAATCCGGAGGGGGCAGGAAAGTGAATATCCTGATGGGCATGCCTTCGGCCAAGGGGTTATTCCACCGGGGAATCATTCAGAGCGGGGCCCATCCACGGGGGGTGCCCAAACATTTTGCCGACCGGTTTGCCCGGGGATTTTTCGATTGGCTCAAAATTAAGCCCGGTGATCTGGCCACCCTGCAACAGATCCCGTCCAAACAGTTGTTCAAAGAAACCGCCCGGTATCTCCGAAAAACGGAAGATCCGCAATTGCCCGCCGGCCAGGCAGGTCGCTGGATGGTGCTTTCCCCGGTGCTGGACGGCAAGGTTCTTCCGGCAAATCCCTTTGATCCGTCATGGGATCTGGGTGCAAACGTTCCCCTGATCATCGGAACCAACAAGGATGAAATGTCCATTTTTTATGCAGGTATGGAAAAAGCCGGTGAAATGGATGACCAACAGTTGCTGGAGAAGTTAAGACCCATGTTCGGCGACCAAACCGCCCGGGTCATCGAAGTGCACCGCCGCAACCGCCCCGAAGAAACCCCCTGGGATCTTTTTGTTTCCATCACCAGTGAAGACAGGCGGCTTCTGTCCGTTGAAACCGCGGAGAGAAAATCAAAATTGGGAGGTGCCCCGGTGTATATGTATCTCTTCACCTGGGAAAGCAATTATGGTCTGCTCAAGGCGGCCCACACCATGGAAATCCCTTTTACGTTCAATAATATCGAGAAAACCGCCATCGTCGGCACCCGAAAGGACCGCTTCCAACTCGGCATGGTGATGAGCCAGGCCTGGGTCCATTTTGCCCGCACAGGAAACCCGGACCATGCTGCCATCCCCCATTGGGAACCCTATGACGCGACTATGCGGGCAACCATGCTTTTTGATGTCCCATGCAAACTTGAACATGACCCTCGAAGTGAGGAACGCAAACTCTGGGATGACATGCCGGTGCGCCTGCCCTGGGAAGGGGAGACCTTCGTGGGTTCCCGGTCGTAATGGACAAACCGGTTATTTTTTCTAAAAAGGAGACGAAATGGAAGATACATCACGGATTGAGGCCCTTGAGGCCAGGATGAAGACCCTGGAACATGAACTGGGGACCCAGAAAGACATTGAAGAGGTTCGGCGGCTGCATTACATCTACATGTACTATAACTGCAACCGCATGGGGAAGCAATTGCTCGACCTGATTTCTGAAAATGCAGAATCCATTGAGATTGCCGGACGCGGAGTGTACTACGGCAAAGAGGGTTTCCGGAAAAACTTCATCAGTCCCGGGGATCCGGCCGATGCCGATGTCAAGGATATCGGATGGTCTTTCGGGAATATCCTGTTTCAATTGGGCGGCATGGATGTGATCACCGTTGCAGACGACCGGCAAACCGCCAAAGGCCGCTTCTCCGTTTTAACCCCGGTTATCACGGGGTTCCCGAAAAAACAGAGCGTAAGCCTGAATGCCGGGGTTTACGAGCAGGGATTTGTGAAGGAAGATGATATCTGGAAGATCAGTAAATTCAAATATACCCACTCCTTCATGGTCCGACTGGAAGATCTGAGAGTGAAACCGAATTACTCCCGCTGGCCGGATGACAAAGTCCCGGCGGATGCGCCCACCACCTGGTATCACCCGTTTCCCGAGGCAGGCGTATTGCCCTTTCACTTTCCCAATCCAGTGACCGGAGAAATGCCCCGGGAACTCGTTGATCCCACCCACTACTGGATCGGAAACTGGCCCGGCGAGTTCGGCCAAAAAGGAAAGAAGGAGATCGATCCCGGGAAATAGTATCAGGATTCAGGTTCAGACAGGATGAAAAGTTTATCCTCAATGGCCGGATTGATCCAGACCCGGTCCATCTCCAGTTGAAAACTCGATGCCTTGCCGTCTACAACCAACAGGTAAAAAGGAAGGGGAAAGCCGTTTACGGTTTTCCTGTGATCAAAAAGTATCTGGTAGCTAATCGTCCCATCGAATTTTCTTCTCTCCAGCTTCACAACGGTTTGCTTTTCGGCATTCAGAAAAACAAGGGTTGTTTTTCTGGAATTTTTCTCAAAAAGGTGAAGGATATAGCCGTCTCCTTCACGATTTTCCGTCAAAACCATCTGGTCCCGATTAAGACCGGGAATCCGCCCTGAAAGGATGCCGGTCAGTTCATGGGAATTCAACGGGATTCCGAGGTAATCCCCCAGGTTTTTATCCTTGACTCTTTTTTTATAAAATTTCTTTTCTCCATGGGAGTAGAAATACATGAAGACACCGTCTGTGGAAAGGCTAAGCAGGCTCCTGCCGTCAGGCCTGATGATTTCAAGACGTATTCTCCCGGAATCATCAGCAGTCCAGGCGAGCCTTGAAGAAAAGTTGTCTTTCTCCGATTGGACTCTTGCCTTGCCGAGGCCTTTGATGGTTTTTAGTTCAAGGTTGGTTGTGGAAAGCCTTTGAAAAATTTCTTCCGCTTCGCTTTGCGGCAAAAGTGCTATTCCCGAATTTTTCAAATGAAATGGATCAAGATCCAATGCCGGACGGCGTCCTCCGCAGGCCATAAAGAGAAGGGGTATCAGGGCTATGAACACCCAAAGAAATTGAAAGGGTTTTCTTCTACTTCCCCGCATCCAGAATCTCCTGGATTTTTCTATTGATCTTCCCTTGGTTCTCAGTTTCATGCTCCAGGGCTTGCCTGTAAAATTCAAGGGCTTTTTCGCTGTCATTTTTTTTGAGATAAACATCTCCCAGGTGCTCCATGATGGTGGGGTCATCCGGAACTAGTTGGATGGCTTTGTTTAAGACTTCATAGGCTTTGTCATAGTCTCCCATCTTGTAGTATACCCACCCCAGGCTGTCTGTAACATACCCGTCGTTGGGCTTCAATCTCATGGCTTTTTCAACCAGGAAGAGGGCTTCATCCAGGTTTTTTCCCATATCCGCATAGGTATAACCCAGGTAATTCAAGGCCGTGGCATCCTCCGGCGATATTTCCAGCACCTTTATCATCATGCGGACGGCCTCTTCGCGTTTTCCAGCCTTATCGCAAATCACCCCCATCATAAAATAAAGCTTGGGGTTCTCAGGGTCATTTTCCATCCCCTTTTCAAGAATGGCTTCAGCCTTGTCGTATTCCCCGGTTTCTTCATACAGTTTGCCAAGATAAATCCTGAAATTCGAGTTTTCAGGCCTGGCCTCAACGGCTCGGGCGAGGTAGTCTATAGCCTCGACCGTATTTTCATCCTGGGCATACAGGTAGTTGACATACTCAACCGCCTTTTCAAAAAACTTGGAATCAGACCCAATCCTCATCAGACTACCCAAGGCATGAAATTTGTCTTCCTTGCCATGGTAGGCCAAGGCTGTGATGTACTCCAATTCGCTTTTGTCCAAAGCCCCTTTGGTCATGCCCTCTAAAATCACAATGGCTGCATCATAATTTCTTTCTTCCATGTAATACCGAACCACAATGTCCACAATATCAGGTTCCGCCTCGCTTCTTTTGCCGAGCCGCTTTAAAATTGTCTCCGATTCCACAAAATTCCCGCTTTCATACTCGTAATAGGCAAGCCCCATGGCTGCGCGAATATCCTCCGGAGTATTTTCAAGAATCTGGTTATAATAATATCTGATTTTTTCTTCTTTATCCGAACCCGTGGCTTTTTCATCCTTCCCGTTAAACCCCGGAAAGAGAATACTCTGCCCCACATGAATCCTGGAGATTTTCCTGATGCTCGGGTTGGCCCGGGCAATGGATTTTTCAATACTCGGATCAAACTTGCCATACACTTTTAAGGATAAGCCCCCGATGGTGTCTCCGGCCCGAACTTCAATGACCGTATCCTCTTGGTTTGTTCCATGGAGTTTATACAAATCAATCAGTTCGTATCGGGCATCGTCCAGGGCAGGCTCCAGCTCCAGGGATTGGATATAATATTCTTCGGCCTTTGAATATTTTCCCAGAGCAGCCTGGGTCTGAGCCATCACAAAAAACCCTGCAAAATAGTCGGGAAACTGCCGGATTAATTTTTGGTAGATCTGTACAGCAAATTCAAGGTTACCCTCATCCGTATAAATACCTCCCAGAAGCAGGTATATTCCCTTGTTTTCCGGTTCCTTCACAAGCACTTTTTCATAAGCCGACTTGGCTTCATCCATATTTTTAGCCATATGGTTGATCCGGGCGTAAAGAATAAGGTTTTCAAGATCGTCCGGATCCTGCGCAAGCAATTCTTTTAAGACCGTCATGGCCCCGGCAGGGTCCTTCTTCTGCCAGTAAATCTGAACCAGTTCTCGTTTCAGGTACAGAGAATCCGGGTCTTTTTCCATGGCGGATTTCAATGCGGCCAAGGCACCTTCCAAATCCCCCTTGTTTTTTCTGAACTGAGATTCCGTATAAAAAAAGAAGGCATTTTCAGGTTTGTCAGGCGTTTGTTTTGAAAGCTTGGCGGATCCGAATCCTTTTGCCGGGAACCCATGGTTGGCTGATTGGGCGGCACAGCCCGCCAGGGTGAGAAGCATGGCCACGAGGGCAAAATGCAACAGAAAATTTTTAATTTGAATCATTGTCAATTGATTTATCCACAGCATGGCTTGGTGTGTACAATTAAAGAAATCTCCCGCTTTAAAGATTTCTTCCCGCATAAGCGCTGAAATCCGGAATTTCATCACTGAAAAATTCCTTCATCTTTTTGATGATGTTTTTTTCAATCTGCCTGACCCGTTCCCTTGAAATTCCATATTTCTCCCCAATTTCCTGAAGGGTCATGGGTGAATCCGAAAAAATTCTATGGTTAAATATTTCGAGTTCCCTTTGGGTCATTTTCTTTTTAAAGGCTTCTATTTTAACATTTAGAATCGATTCAATTTCCTTTCGGGCCATATGGTCTTCAGCGGACTCTGTTTCAGTGCTTACAAAATCAATCCTTTCGGAATCCGAGCCCTCTTTCAATGGGGCATCCAGGGAAACATCCCAGCCATCCAGACGCTGATCCATATTGATGATTTCTTGTTCGGAGACCCCCAGTTTTTCGGAAAGAAGCTTGGGTTTCGGGTCAAATCCCTGGTCAATGAGCTTCTGTTTTTCTTTTTTAAGCTGGAAAAAAAGCTTGCGCTGGCCTTGGGTGGTTCCAATCTTCACCAAACGCCAATTATCCATGATGAATTTTAAAATATAGGCCTTGATCCAGAAGGAGGAGTAGTAGGAAAATTTAACGTTTTTATAGGGATCGAATTTCCTGACCGCCTGCATCAGCCCGATATTCCCTTCCTGAATCAGATCCAGAAGGTTCTGCATCCACACCCTCTGAAACTCAAGGGCGATCTTCACCACCAGCCTGAGGTTTGAGGTGATAAGCCTATAGGCAGCATCCCGATCTTGATGCTCTTTGACCCGAATGCCCAGTTCCCTTTCCTCCTCACGAGTAAGAAGTTTATACCGGCTGATTTCCGAAAGGTATCTCTGCAATGGGTCATACTTGACCACGGCCTTTTCAGTGTCTTTTTGGACCGTCAGACTTTTCATCCCGGACGCCTTGCCGTTGATCGAGTTTTGGTTTTTCTTTAACATGTTGCTGGCTTGTTTTTCCATATGCCTCAAATCTATGAACGGGAAAAGGACCGAAACGGTTGTCCCGAAATTGTATACGCCCATCATTTCCGTCTGTTTTTTTGTCTCCGGTTTTTTACATGACGCTTGGACCTTTTTATCAAAATAACAGAAATCATTTCTTTTTAAAAGTTTTAAAAAATAAAGCATTCTTTGGTTATTCCCTCTCAAAGCTTGGGATGGATATTCATGATGGTTGGAAATCGATTTTGCCTAAGCAGAATTTAAAGGGCTTTTGGATAAAAATCTACCGAAACCGAGATACCCCTTAAAAAAATATAGGGGTGTCTGGTTTTTATTGGTGCAACGAGTTTTTTAACTTGATCTTAAAATGAATATTAGGTATCAACGCCAATACGATCAAAGAACTTCAATTTATTAAACCAGACCGGAAGAAAACCCCATGGACTATTGGCGAACGCCCATTGATGCTCAGGACATCGGAGTCACCAGAGGAATCGTTTACATCCTTGAAGACAGATGCAAGGGTTGCGGGTATTGCATTGAGTACTGCCCCAAGAAGATTCTTGAATTTTCCAAGGAATTCAATTCTAAGGGGTACCATTACCCAGCCCCTTTCGTTGGCGATGATTGCGTGAATTGCCACTACTGCGAAATCATCTGCCCTGAATTTGCGATTTTTTCCATGGAAGCCCCGGCTTCCCCCTGAGGCTTCAAAACCCATAAAATACTCGGCTGTTTTCCCTGTTTGAACGATAAACAGCGTGAGTCTCAACAGAGTGTATAATCAGAGGATGAGCATGAAACAAGCAGTTCTCACTGGAGAACATTTTCTCACCGGCGATGTGGCCTGCGCTGAAGGCGCCCTGGCCGCCGGGTGCCGGTTTTTCGGCGGATATCCCATCACCCCTGCAACGGAAGTGGCCGAACACATGGCCGAAAGACTGCCGGGTGTGGGGGGAACCTTCATTCAGATGGAAGATGAAATCGCCGCCATGGCCTCCATCCTGGGTGCTTCATGGGCCGGCGTAAAAAGCATGACCGCCACCTCCGGACCCGGGTTCAGCCTGATGATGGAAAATATCGGCCTGGGCATCGTAACGGAAACCCCCTGTGTCGTGGTGAACGTCCAGAGGGCCGGTCCTTCGACGGGATTGCCCACCATGGGAGCCCAGGGGGATATGATGCAGGCAAAATGGGGTTCCCACGGCGATTATGAAATCATTGCCCTTGCACCGGCATCGCCCCAGGAAATTTTTTACCAGACCATCACAGCCTTCAACCTGAGTGAAATCTATCGGCTTCCGGTGCTGATCATGACCGATGAAATTGTGGGCCACATGAGCGAACGGGTGGTGATTCCTTCGGCAAAGGAAATAAGGACCTTCAATCGACCGGCCCCATCCGGAAGAAAGGACCGTTTCAAGCCCTATCAACCGGGGCCCAACGGTGTTGCCCCCATGCCTGCTGCCGGACAGGGATACAAAGTTCACATTACAGGCCTTACCCATGATGAAAAAGGCTACCCCGTCATGACCGTGGAAACCCAGGAACAGATGATGGAGCGCATCACCAAAAAGATCACGGCAAACCTGGATGATATCATTCAAACCGAATCCTATTGTATGGAAGATGCTGAAATTGCAGTGATTTCCTATGGCATTTCCTCCAGAACCGCCATGAGTGCCGTGCAGGAGGCCAGGAAAATGGGCATCAAGGCCGGAATGCTTCGCCTCATCACCATCTGGCCTTTTCCGGAAAAACAGATCCGCCAGCTTGCGCAAAAAGTTAAAAAAATTGTGACCGTGGAAATCAACCTGGGACAGATCTTTTATGAAGTCCAGCGGTGCGCTGCCGGTCAAGCAGCGGTGACCCTGGTGGGCCATGCGGGCGGAACCATCATTCCCCCTGAAAGAGTCATTGATGAATTAAAGGAGAAAAAACGTTGAAAAACCAACCCCAGAAAAAAAGCAAGCCCCCGGAACATCCTCTGGACGGATTGCTGCGCACCGACCGGATCCCCCATATCTGGTGTCCGGGCTGCGGCATTGGAACGGCTTTTTCCTCCTGCTTGACGGCCATGAAAACCAGCGGGCAGGATCTTCAGAAGATGGTGATGGTTTCCGGAATCGGATGCACGGGCCGGGGGGCAGGATATGCCAACATAGACTCTTTTCACACCACCCACGGCAGGGCCATTCCCTTTGCCACGGGGATGAAATTGGCCAATCCCGAGTTGAACCTTGTGGTGTTCAGCGGAGACGGGGACCTTTTCGCCATCGGCGGGAATCACTTCATTCATGCGGCCAGAAGAAACGTGGATATGACCGTGGTGTGCGTGAACAACCTGAACTACGGCATGACCGGCGGGCAGGCGGCGGCCACCACCCCATTTAAGGCCAAGACCACCACCACGCCCGTGGGGAATCCCGAATCTCCCTTCAACCTTCCCCTCATGGCCTATGCTTCCGGGGCCACCTTCATTGCCCGGTGGACCATCCTGCACACCAGGGATTTAACCCAATGTATCGAAACCGCCATCAACAGCAAAGGGTTTTCCTTTATAGAAGTGCTGTCCCCCTGCCCTGTGAATTACGGCCGGAGAAACAAGCAAAAGCCCCTGGATGCGCTGAAGTTCTACCAGGAAAAATGCATCATTAAAAACGGCGCTCACCCGGCCGAGATTGAAACGGACTTTGAAAAAGGGGTGGTCCTGGGCAATTTTTACGACATTCATAAACCCACCTGTGTGGAGCAGTATGATAAAACATGCAGGTTGATTTAGACCGATAATCCATAACTTCCGGAAATTCCATATATAACGATGAAAATAAAAGATCAGAAACCCATGAAAATAGAAGTGGTGATCACCGGATTCGGAGGCCAGGGAATCATCCTTGCCGGCAGCATTCTGGGTAAAGCCGCAGCCCTGGGAGACCACCTTGAAAGCACCCTGGTGCAATCCTACGGCCCGGAATCCCGAGGAGGCGCTTGCAGTGCACAGGTGGTGATCTCCACAGAATCCATTCATTACCCCTACATCAAAAAACCGGATATCCTGGCCTGCATGTCCCAGTCCGCCTATGAGAAATATGTAGCTGATTTGAAACCCGACGGGATTCTTCTTCTCGATCAGGACCTGATTCGGCTTAAACCCGGAAACAGGGATGGTTTTGCCATACCTGCCACCCGCATGGCTGAAGAGCTCGGCAGGGTCATGATGGCCAACATCATCATGATCGGTTTCATCACCGCCATCACAAAAGTAGTCTCCAGGGAGGCGGCCATACAAAGCGTTACCCAGTCGGTGCCCAAGGGAACCGAAGCGGCGAACACCAAGGCCTTTGAAAAAGGATTTGATTACGGGCTGGCCCTCCTGAAAGGTCGGGACAAAAAGGCTGCGGGCCAGACAGGAGCTGTTTCATGAAACGGGAGAAAGACAGACTGCATAAAACCTTGGTGATCGGGGCAACGCCGGCAGGTATCGCCGCCACCAGCAAACTGGGAGAAATCGGTATTCCGGTGATCTTGATCGATTCCTGCGAGGACCTGGATCAGAAGCTCGCCTCGGAAGAATGGCGCCTGAATTCAGGAACACCGTTTAATTTTGCCCATCGTCCGAGCTTGATCCGCATTCTGAGGAATCCGGCGATTGATTGTATCCTGCCGGCGCAAATAGAATCAATAAAACACAGCTCCCAGGGATTCCGGGTAAAAATCCGCAAACAGGCCGTTTATGTGGATTCAAAATCCTGCACCCTTTGCGGACGATGCCTGGAGATCTGCCCCGCTTCCAACTCCCCGGGGCAGAAAGCCGTTCATCTGAACAGCCGATTGCAACTTCCGGGAAGAGCCGTCATCGACAAACGACAGGAACCACCCTGCCAGACAGGGTGCCCCTTGGGGGTAAATGCCCAGGGATACATCACCTTGAGCAAGGCCGGAAGATATGCCGAAGCTTTGGACCTTATCCGAAAAGACAATGTGCTTCCCGGCATCTGCGGCCGAATCTGCACCCATCCCTGTGAAGCCGAATGCCGAAGAAAAGATCTGGATGAGGCTGTGGCCATTCGGGATATCAAGCGGTTTATCGCAGATTATGAGCTTTCCCGGCCGGAAGGCAAGATATCCATTGAACCTGAATTAAAGGACAAACCCGAACGATCTGAAAAAATAGCCATTATCGGTTCTGGCCCGGCAGGGCTTGCCGCAGCGGCGGACCTTGCCCGGCTCGGGTATTCCGTCACCGTTTTTGAAAAAGAAGCCCATCCCGGAGGTCTCTTACGTTACGCTGTGGGAAGCCACCGACTGCCCAGAAACATCCTGGATCATGAAATCAAATATATTGAATCCCTGGGGGTCAATTTCATCGTGAATCACCCCGTGAATTTGACAAATGATCTTTCCCCCATGATGAAGAAGTTTGATGGTGTTCTGCTGGCCACAGGATCCTGGGCGGATCGTAAGCTTCAAGTGCCAGGGGAGGATCTCAATGGCGTGGAAGGCTGTCTCTCCTTTTTAAACCGGATTTACAGGGAGGATATCACTTCCCTGAAAGAAAAAACCGCCGTCATCGGGGACGGCAATGCAGCGTTCGATCTGGCCAGAACCTTAAAACGCATGGGTTCCGATGTCACACTGATTTCCTGGTTCCCAAAGGATCTTATTCCCGCCGACCCTGAGGAAATCAAAGCGGCAGAAGAAGAAAACATCCCCCTTCTTTCCAGCCGGAGGGTTTCTGAATTTATCGGGGAAAAAGGGCGCCTGGAAAACCTGGTCCTTCTGCCGACAAAACCCGGACCTGCCGGAGAGGATGGGATTCCATGGCCAGTGACGGTGAAAGGGGGCAAGCCCGAAGTAGTAAAATTCGACAGGGCTTTTGTGTCCATCGGCCAGACCGGTCATTTAACTGGCGGTCAACTTAAACCGGGATTCACCGTTTCCGATAACGGCTTGGTTGTGGCGGATGACAAAGCTCAAACGGCTGTTCATGGACTTTATGCCGCAGGAGACGGCACCACCGGCCCGACCTCTGTTGTCAAGGCCATGGCCGACGGCAGGAAAGCCGCTCGGAACATCCATTTATCTCTATCAGGAGAATCCATTCCCGACATTCGGACCGCAAGACCTTCGAACAAAAATTACCCGGACATCCCCGGGGATATTCCGTCCATGACTCGTCCCTTCATGTCCGAAAATCAGCCATCCAAACGAAGGGGCAATTTTGAGGAAGTGACCCTGGGCCTCAGCGAATCCCAGGTTACCTTCGAAACCGGCCGGTGCCTGCAATGCGGCGTGTGCTCTCAATGCATGGAATGCGTGGATGTCTGCGAAGCGATCAAGGCCATTCGACATGATGATACGGATCAAATCCTCACGGAACATGCCGGCGTCATTATTATCGCTGATCCGGACATGGCACCCTCCATTCAGGGAGACGACGTCATCCGGGCCTATGGCCCAAAAATGGCCAAAACGGATATCAACGCCATGATTCTCAGAGGCCATGACGCTGCTGCCAAAGCCATGGTCTTACTGGGCGGAACGTCGCAACGCCCCAAAGGACGCGGCATTTCCTTCCATACCCCAGATCCCGGACTTTCCGATATTGTTCGAGTGGGGATATTCGTATGCCGATGCAATGACTCCCTCGGTTGGATGGAGGAGATGACGGAACATCTGCAAACCCTTGCTTTACAGGAAGATATCGTCCATGTGGAGGCCCTGTCTTCAGCCTGTATCGAAAACCAGTCGGCAAGACTGGTGAGAACCATTCGAGAAAAAGGCATTACCCGGGTGGTGCTGGCCTCCTGCGTTTGCTGCCCCTTGAATTTCGTTTGCAGCGCTTGTTCGGACCAGAGAAGCCGGTTGAAAAGCGCTCTGTTCACAGCCACCGGAATCAGCCGGTCCATGGTGGAAACGTGCAATCTTCGGGGAGAAGTCCTTCGCCACGTTCGAAAAAACCCTGAAACCGCCCTGGCTGGTTTCAAGGGATTGATGGACCGCTCCATCACCCGGGCAAAGATGCTGAAACCCCTCCCCTCCCTGGTTCGAAACTACAATTTCGCCACCGCCGTAATCGGAGATTCTGAAGCTTCCGTTGCTGGAGCCATCACACTTGCCGAAGCCGGGCTTGAAGTCTTTCTGTTTAGATCCGGGGAAACCCCTTTCCCGAATCTTCGAGATTATCCAACCATTACCCTGTTCAGGCGATCCGTTGTTAATTCCATCAGCGGAACCCTGGGGGACTTTCACCTGAAAGTACAGTCGGATGATTTTGAACAGACGGTTCAGGTGGGATCGGTGATTCTGGGGGAAAAATCCAGAACCCGAACACCCTATATCCACCAGGAAAATCTGCCCAGCAGAATGGTGGCCTCAACCACACAGTCCGAGGGCGTTACGGGACTGCCTTTTTTCGCGCCGGGGGCAACCTCCATCAAAGGGCTTTACCTCGCCGACCCCACCGGAATCAGCGTTTCCAAACGCATCAAGGGAACGGCTGCTGCCATGGCCGTTGCCGCCATCATGCCGAGAAGCCCGCGCCAAAACAAGGGATTTACCGTGGTCATCGATCAGGAGATATGCAGGGGTTGCGGCCGGTGCATCAATATCTGCGCCTATCAGGCTGTTACATTGCACCGGAACAATGCGGACGGATGGCATGCCCGCGTGGATGAAGCCGTCTGCAAGGGGTGTGGCAGCTGCACCTCGGTATGTCCGTCCAATGCAGCGGACAGTCCCTATCGGGATCAGCTTTTTCTTGAAAGAACTTTGAAAGAAGTTTTGGCCGTATGACAAGGGGCAACCCTTCCATAAAAGGAGTGAAAAAAGACACCACCATGAGCGATTTTAATATCATTTTATTCTTATGCAACTGGGGACCCCATTCGGCCTATCAGACCCTTCAGGACCAATGCGCTGATATACCCGATGAGATTCGAATGATCCGGATTCCCTGCACGGGAAGAATCAGCAAATCCCTTTTGTTCAAATCCTTTGAAATGGGCGCGGATGGCGTGGCCCTCATGGGGTGCAACCCCGGTTCCTGCCGCTACGGAACCGGAACGCAAGTGGCCGGAAACAATATTATCGACACTCGAAATATTCTTGAAATTCTCGGCATTGGCAAAGAACGACTTCGTCATGCCACCTTTTTCCCCGATGACACCAAAGGTGTTCTGGATTTTTTAACGACCTTCTCAAAAGATATCAAGGCCTTGGGAAAATCACCGGTCATGCAGCAAAAAGAAACCGTAGCCCCTGTTCATACGGAAAAAACGTTAAGCGAAATCATTGCAGCTCATGATGTATATGCCTGCCAGGATTGCGGAAAATGCTCCTCAGCCTGCCCCCTGACCCTTGCCGGGAAATCCTTCTCACCCCGGTCACTTGCCAATTCGCTGATCGCAGGAGATACCCGGTCGCCGGAGGTCATTGAAGGCATATGGTCCTGCCTCACCTGCGGCCTTTGCTACGACCGATGCCCATCGGCCGTCAATTTTCCTTCTTTCATCAAAGATATTCGCTGTTTGATTTCCCAAGATCAAAACACCTCCAGGGAGAGTCACGGCGGTTTTTTCCATTCCCTGATGCGAACCATGGCTTCCAAGAAGGTTTTGCCGAAACGTTATTCTGAATTGCCCGGGGATATTAAACTGGACCCGAAGAGCAAAATCCTTTTCTTCGGAGGCTGCGCGCCCTATTTTGACATGTTTTTCAGGCAAACCCTTGGTGTCCAGACATCAAATATTCTTACCGACAGTCTTCGGCTTCTGAATTTTTTTGATATTCAACCCAGGATTCTGGAAAACGAAAAATGCTGTGGCCACGACCTTTTGTGGTCCGGGGACAAGGAACATTTCATCCGCCTGGCCGGACTGAACGTCCAAACCCTGAATGATCTGGGGATTGAACAGGTGGTGACGGCCTGCCCCGAATGCCATCACACCCTGGCCCATGACTATGCCGGGCTGGGTTTAAATTCCGATATCAAAATAACCCATATTTACGACCTTTTGGAGAATGAAATCAACAAAGGGGCCGTGGGCTTCAAGAAAATCCACAAGAACATCACGTATCAAGATTCCTGCCGCCTGACCCGATTTGAAGACCAGGGAAGTCTTCCCAGAAAGCTCATTAATAGACTTAAGCCCGATGCTTTCAATGAAATGCAGGAAAGTAACCGAGGAGCCATATGCTGCGGGAACAGCGCCTGGGTGGGTTGTGATGCTTACAGCAAGGCCCTTCAAGTCAAGCGACTGAAGCAAACCCGGCAAAACGGCAATGATCTTCTGGTGACATCATGCCCCAAATGCCAGATTCATCTTCGATGCGCCATGGAAGATCCTTTTCTGGGAGAAGAATTGAAAATAGATATGATAGATCTTACCGGTATCATGGCAAAAACCATCTACTGGACTTAATTTTAATTGAGGAAAACCAATGGAAGCAACCAAGAAAATCAACATCACTGAAGCAGACAAAAAAGAATCCAAAATAGGCGTTTATGTCTGCCACTGCGGCCTGAACATCGCCCAGACCGTGGATTGCCCCGGGGTATCCCGAATGGCGTCCAACCTTGAGAATGTCTTTGTTTCAAAGGATATCCGGTATGCCTGTTCTGAACCGGGCCAGAAAGAAATCCGGGACGATATTTTGGAACACGGCCTGGATCGGGTTGTGATGGCCTCCTGCTCCCCCAGGCTCCATGAACCCACATTCCGGCAGATGATGGAGGATGCCGGACTAAACCCTTTCCTCCTGGAAATGGCCAATCTTCGGGAGCAGTGCAGCTGGGTCCACATGCATGACCATGAAGGAGCCACGGAAAAAGCCTTTGACCTGGTTAAAATGGCAGTTTCAAGGTCCAGGTCTTTGGAGCCCCTGTTTGCGGAAACCGTTCCGTTGACCAAGAGGGCGATGATCATCGGCGGCGGGGTTGCCGGTATACAGTCGGCCCTGGATCTTGCGGATTCCGGCTATGATGTGGTGCTGGTGGAAAAAAAGCCCTCCATCGGCGGCATCATGGCCCAGTTGGACAAAACCTTTCCCACCATGGATTGCAGCATCTGAATCCTCGGGCCGAAAATGACGGATGTCGGTCGACATCCCAAAATTACACTTCACACCCTTTCCGAAGTGGTGGAAGTCAAAGGCTATGTGGGCAATTTCAAAGTGAAAGTTCTGAAAAAAGCCCGGTATGTGGATGAAGCCCAGTGTACTTCCTGTGGCGAATGCGTCAAGGTTTGCCCGGTAGTGCGTCCGGATGAGTTCAACCTGGGACTTTCCTCCAGAAAGGCCATTTATTCACCTTTTCCCCAGGCGGTTCCTGCGGCCTACGCCATCAACATCAATGAATGTTTAGGACACAATCCCTCGGTCTGCTCAAAATGCCTGGATGTCTGTGAAAAGAAATGCATCAATTTTCACATGTCCGACGAAGAAATCGTTGAAGAAGTGGGGGCCATCATCGTGGCCACGGGTTTTACCCCCTATGATCCAAGGGAAATGGATGAATACGGCTATACACGATTTGAAAATGTTCTCACCAGCCTGGAATTTGAACGTCTAGTCAATGCCGGAGGCCCGTCAAAAGGTGAACTGATCAGGCCTACGGATCTCGCGACCCCCAAATCCGTGGGTTTTATCCAATGCGTGGGATCACGGTCCGCTGCCAAGGGTGGTGAGTACTGCTCCAATACCTGCTGTATGAATACCATAAAAAGCACCCTGGTGATCAAGGAGCATTACCCGGATGTGGAAGTCAAAGTATTCTACATCGATATTCGGGCCTTCGGCAAAGGTTTTGAGGATCTTTACAAACGTAGCAAACGCCAGGGAGTGAAGTATATTCGTGGACTTCCGGGATCTACGGAGGAACTTGCGGATCAAAGCATTCGAATTGCCGTGGAGGATACGGTTTCCGGCAAAGTGGAATTCCATGACCTGGAAATGCTGGTCCTGGCTATTGGCTCCCAGCCCAATAAATCCAACCGGAAGATTCAGGAAATGCTGGGGCTCCAGCTGACCCCGGACGGTTTCTTTTTAGAGGCCCATCCCAAGCTTCAACCCGTGGACGCGGCCACCCGGGGAGTATTTTACGCCGGATGTGCCGAGGGTCCCAAAGACATCAAGGAATGCGTGACCCAGGCTTCCGCTGCCTCTGGTCGGGCCATTCGCCTGATGCACAAAGGGGAAATCATCACTGAGCCCATCACGTCCGTGGTCATAGCCGAAAAATGTAAGGTCTGCGGCATCTGCGCTGACGTCTGCCCCTACAACGCCATCAAGGTGGACAAGCAGAAGAAGACCCCGGCGGTGGTGAATTCTGCAGCCTGCGCCGGGTGCGGCACCTGTGCCGCGGAATGCCCTTTTGACGCCATTTCCATGAACCACTTCACGGACACCCAGATCCTCAATCAGGTCAACGCCATGCTGGATACCCGGCCGGATTCGAAAATTCTGGTATTCGCCTGCAACTGGTGCTCCTATGCCGGAGCGGATTATGCAGGCGTTTCCAGGCTCCAATATCCGCCCAATGTCCGAATCATTCGGACCATGTGCTCCGGACGAGTGGATGAAGACTTCATCTGGGAAGGGTTTGAAAAAGGCGCTCCGGTGATTCTGGTTTCAGGATGCCATTTCGGCGACTGCCATTATATCGATGCCAACCACTGGACGGAAAAACGGGTTCTGAAAGTCAAGGAGAAGATGGAAAAACTGGGGATCCGTTCCGAACGCCTGCAGCTCAAATGGATTAGTGCGGCTGAAGGCATCATCTTCGCCAAGTTCATGAAAAAAATGGAGGCCCTGAGGCAAACGGTATCCCACAAGGAAATCGCCGAAACCATTGCCATTTTGAAAAACAGCCGAAAGAAAAAAGCGTCATGATCTGATGAAGTACATTGCCGATTTTCATGTTCATTCAAAATATTCCAGGGCCACGGCGAGAAACCTTGATCTTGAGCATCTCTATATCGCTGCCCGGATCAAAGGGATCACCGTGGTGGGAACCGGGGATTTCACTCACCCGGCCTGGTTTGGGGAAATACTTGAGAAACTGGAACCTGCGGAACCCGGCCTGTTCAAATTAAAGGAAAGCCTTACCGGAGAATGTGACCGTCAGGTCCCGGAGTCCTGCAAAGGCCCGGTGCGATTCATCCTGACCACGGAAATCAGCAATATCTACAAAAAAAACGACCGAACCCGTAAAAATCACAACCTCCTCTTTCTTCCGGACCTGGAGGATGCGAAAAGGCTGAACGCAAGGCTTGAGACCATCGGGAACATTCGTTCCGACGGCAGGCCGATTTTGGGCCTGGATGCAAGGCATCTTCTTGAAATTCTTCTTGAAGAAAGCCCGGAAGGTTTTCTGGTGCCGGCCCATATCTGGACTCCCTGGTTTTCCATGCTGGGCTCAAAATCCGGTTTTGATTCCATTGAAGAATGCTTTGAAGATCTTTCCTCTGAAATTTTTGCCGCAGAAACCGGCCTTTCTTCAGACCCGCCCATGAACCGGCGGTTATCCTCCCTGGATCGCATCACCCTGATCTCCAATTCCGATGCCCACTCCCCTTTCAATCTGGGGAGGGAGGCCAACCGTTTCCATACGGACCTTTCTTTTCATGGAATCAAAAAGGCTCTAAAAACCGGAAACCCTGAAGAATTCTTGGGAACTTTTGAATTCTACCCGGAAGAAGGAAAATATCATTTTGACGGCCATCGAAAATGTGGAATTTGTTTTGATCCACGAAAGAGCATAAGCCATAAAGGGCTTTGCCCGGAATGCGGTAAGCCCCTGACCCTTGGCGTTCTCTATCGGGTGGAAGAGCTTGCGGATCGAAAACCCGAAGAAATTCTCAAGACCAACCAGGATTATGCGAGTCTCATTCCCCTTGCCAGCATTCTTTCCGATCTCCTCGGGGTGGGACCCAAGTCGGGGAAAGTCATGGAATCCTACAACCATGCCATTCAAACATGGGGCCCGGAGCTGACCATCCTCCATGAATTGCCCATAGATGATCTTCATTCCTCAAAAATTCCTCTGCTGGGCGAAGCGGTTCTCCGAATGCGTGAGGGTCGGATTGATTTCCTGCCGGGGTATGACGGCGAATATGGAAAGGTGAATATTTTTACCCCTGAAGAAAGACAAAGTTTTTCGGACCAGAAACCCCTCTTTCGAGGTCTTACAAAAAATACCCCACGGAACAAAAAACCCGAAGCCCCAATGCCCAAGGCCACAAAGCATCCGAAAGCTGGTCCGAAAACCGTCCCACCGAAATCCATCAAGTTGGAGACACCGGATATTCCCCCGAAAGCAGTCTTATTCTCCCCGGACACCCCTTTGGATATCCTGGCCGATCTCAATGACAAGCAGCAGGCGGCGGTGAGGCACGGTGAAACCCCGCTTTTGATCTCAGCCGGTCCCGGCACGGGAAAAACCAGAACCATTACCTACAAAATGGTCCATCTCATATCGGCAAAAAATATCCCGCCTGAAAACATTTTGGCGGTAACGTTCACCAACAAGGCGGCTCAGGAAATGAAAGAAAGGCTCGCCGCTTTGTTGAAAAACAATCAAGACCTGCCGGAAGTCAACACCTTTCATGGATTCTGCAACAATCTTTTGTTCGAGTGTTCCAAACAAACCCAAACCACGGCCCATACTCTGATTGATGATGAAGATCAGCTCTTCATGATTTCCCGAGCGGTGGAAGTTGCCGGATTAAAAAAACCGCAAAGCCTGTCCCATGAGAAGATCAGGAGTTTCGTTGCCACGGCAAAGCAACAAATGCTTAATCCGAAAAGCGACCTCTCCGAAATCCTCCCCGAAGAGTATCGGAACACCTTCCCCCTGATCTACGGGAAGTACCAGGAGCTCCTGAATATCCAAGGTTTGATGGATTTTGAAGACCTGATCTTTCACACGGTGTGGCTTATGGAAACCCCTGAACACCCATACAGGAAATACGTCAAGACATATTCTCACGTTTTCGTGGATGAGTATCAAGATCTGAATCACGGGCAATACCGAATCATCAAAGCCCTTTGTCCCACGGGTGAAAATCTTTGCGTAATCGGTGATCCGGACCAGTCCATTTATGGGTTCAGAGGGTCCGATCCTGCCTATTTCAAAGCATTCATGATGGATTTTCCAGGGGCTGAGCAAATCACCCTGGACCGAAATTACCGCTCCTGTGAAACCATTTTAAAAGGGTCCAAGCAAATCCTGGGAAAAAACAGGGAGAATCCCGAAGAACTGAAACTCTATTCCGGCATTCAGGGTGTAAAAACGCTGGGAGTGATCTCCTCTCCAACGGAAAAAAGTGAGGCGGTAAGCATTGGCAAACGAATCGAACAACTGGTGGGTGGCCTGGGTTTCCATTCCATGGATTTTGGTTTAAAAGGCGAGCCATCCCATGGCAGGGAAAGAAGTTTTTCCGATTTCGCCCTTTTATACAGGACCCAAAGCCAGGGCAGGATATTGGCGGACGCATTGATGAAAGCCAACATTCCGTGCAGAATGGCCAGCAGAAGCGCCATGTTCAATCTAAAAGGCATCCGGGAGCTGATCTCCTTTTTACGATTGATGGAGGACAAAGGGACCCTGACTGATTTGGAAAGGATCGGAAGACTCCCGAACTCAGGTCTTGGGTTAAAAGCCCTGGAATCTTTCAAGTCATGGTTTTTTCAAAACTCCATGACCGTGAGTGAAGCCCTGACCCATGTAAGACGCCTTCCCGTGGAATCTATTCCACCATCCTTCCAGGCGAAACTTGATCGTTTTGCAGGAATGCTTTCTAAAACCAGGGAAACCTTGAAAAATGATCCTGTTCAGACCAAAATCAATCGTTTGGCCGAACTCCCTATTCTTAACCCCTTGACTTCAAACCATCCGGAAATGAAGGATTCCTTGGCACATCTACTGAATATCGCCTCTGCCTACGGGCATGACAGCCATTCTTTTCTTTGCGGTTTGGCCCTTAAAACAGATGTGGATTTTTATGACCCCAGGGCGGAAAGCGTAACGCTTATGACCCTTCACGCATCAAAAGGGTTGGAGTTTCCGGTGGTCTTTATCTGCGGATGTGAAGAAGGATTGATCCCTTTTATCAGATTTGAAGGGACCGAACCGGATCCCGAAGAAGAAAGGCGCCTGTTTTATGTGGCCATGACCCGGGCCAGGGAAGAGCTATATTTCAGTTGGTGCAGAAAAAGAACGGTTACCGGAAAATACCAGGAACGAAAACTTTCCAGGTTTGTGGAAGACATTCAAAATTCCCTGCTTCGGAATGAAACAGAGACCCGCTCAGCAAAAAAGGACAATGGCTCCAGACAATTGCCGTTATTTTAAAGGGGACATGCTTTTGCAGAATGCATCCCGGACACCCAAATAAAAAAGCAGAGCACCTTACAATGCTCTGCTTTTTTTGCCTGGGGGGCTCCCCAGCCCCTAGGCTTCTTCCGGAAGAAAAGGGGTATCCCATGGATTGGGATTGTTGAAATCAATAGTAAATTTTCTCCCGCACCCCGTTTTTTTTCAGAATGCGGGAGAAATTTGATTTTAAACGCCGCCGCTAACCCCCTTTTTTAAGTTTAACCGTTCTAGGCGCATAGCGCGTGGTTGGTTTTCTTTTAGGTGTTGAAGTTGGGTGGCGATTAAAATCTGAATATATTTCATTTGTTATAAAAGCAATATTCTGGCCAAACTTGCTATATTTTTTTATTTATTATTATTTCAGAACTTTACCATTTTATATGTCATTAATTCTCTTCTGGGGTGCGTCAATTTCTTTTCTTTTTTTGCAAAATAGTTTACAAATTTTGGCAATTTGCACATCATGCCATGGACCAAACCCTAAAATGGAAGGACTTCCCCATGCCCCAAAACGATCTTTATGACAAGCTTGCCGACCTTTTCAATCAAATCGGATTCGGCAGTCGAAAAAGCCCTGAACTCATCAATCTTTTGAAATCGCTTTTTAATGAACAAGAGGCACAAATCGCTTTGAACCTTTCCCCCTTTGCGCCCGAGCCTCCGGTAAAGGTTGCAGAAAGACTGGGGAAAGATCCGGACGGAATTGCGGAAACCCTGGATTGCATGGCGGACAAGGGATTGATTTACGCCAGCAAAAAGGGAGATGAAAACTGGTTTAAAACCATCCAGCTGGTGCCGGGTATTTTCGAGCTCCAGTTCATGAAGGGAGAAGTCACAGACAGAGCCATTGAGCTGGCGAAACTCTTTGACGCTTACGCCCATGCCGGGGCAAGGGAACAGTCCCAACAACCCGTACCTCCCTCTGACAAACTGCCGGTGAATTTCGCAAGGGTCATTCCCATTGAAAAATCCGTTTCTTCGGATACCACCGTCTTTCCCTATGAAGAAATCGCAAAATACATCGATGCCGCAAAAGACATCACAGTGTCCGTATGCTATTGCAGGCATGAGAAAAGACTTCTGGATAAGGGCTGTAACTTTCCCGATGACGTCTGTCTGCAACTGGGATCTTTTTCGAGATTTGTTGAAGAAAGAGGGTTCGGTCGACGGATTTCTAAAGAAGAAGCCCATGAAATCATCAAGAAAAGCGCCGATGCAGGCTTGATCCATACTGCCAGCAATACCATGGACGGCATTGACTTTATATGCAACTGCTGTACTTGCTGCTGCGGTATTCTAAGAGGCGTCAGCCAATTCAATCTGCCGGTCCGAACCGTATCCAGCAATTATGAAGTGAAAATAGATGGGGAACTTTGCTCGGCTTGCGGTGAGTGTGTTACAAAATGTCAGATGGCGGCGGTTTCTCTTGAAAATGAATCCCCTGAAATAAATCTTGAGCGTTGTATCGGGTGCGGTGTCTGTGTTCATCATTGTCCGACCGGAGCACTTACCCTGGCACCGAGAACGGATTTTATTAAGCCCCCGGCTAATTTCAGGGAGCTGGTTCAAAAGCAGGCAGATTCGAGAAAATAAATCAAATACGCCTTGTTTTTTTTTTTTCATTCCGGTACTAATGGCCCTTTCATTATAAGGTGTTATTAAATTAATTTCTAAAAGGCATTGAATGAATTTACCAGAATTGAAAATTGACGATTTAGTCGCCAAAGTACCGATCATTCAAGGTGGAATGGGCGTGGGAATTTCACTTTCCCGTCTTGCCTCCGCTGTCGCCAATGAAGGGGCCATCGGCGTGATCGCCGCAGCCATGATCGGAATCACGGAACCGGACATTGCAACGGATGGCCTAAAAGCAAATATCAGGGCATTACAGAGAGAAATCCGGACCGCCAAGGAAATGACCAAGGGAATTCTGGGAGTCAATATCATGACCGCTTTGACCAATTTCAGCGATATGGTCAAAACATCCATTGAGGAAGGCATTGACATCATCTTTTCAGGGGCCGGGTTACCCTTGGACCTCCCGGGCTATTTAAAAGAGGGGTGTAAAACCAAACTGGTGCCCATCGTCTCTTCCGGACGTGCGGCCTCGATAATCTGCAAAAAATGGATCCAGAAATTCAATTATCTTCCCAATGCATTTGTGGTTGAAGGGCCTAAAGCCGGCGGTCATCTGGGGTTCAAAACAGAAGAGATCGACAATCCGGAATTCTCCCTGGACAATCTGGTAAAAAGTGTCCTCAACGCCATAAAACCTTTTGAGGAAAAATTCAAAAAATCCATCCCGGTGATTGCCGCAGGTGGTATTTTTACTGGTGCTGACATAAAAAAATATTTAAAAATGGGTGCAGCGGGTGTTCAAATGGGAACACGTTTTGTCGCAACCCACGAATGCGATGCGGATGAGGGATTCAAACAGGCTTACATTGCTTCTAAAGAAGAGGATATGGTCATTATCAAAAGTCCTTTAGGCCTGCCGGGAAGGGCCATTCAAAATACCTTTCTCAAGGATGTTCAAGAAGGCAAAAAAACGCCCTTCAAATGCCCTTATCATTGTCTGAAAACCTGTGACTACAAAAAAAGCCCTTACTGCATTGCCATTGCCTTGTTGAATGCAAAAAGAGGAAAATTCAATTACGGGTTTGCCTTCGCCGGAAAGAATGCTTTTAGAATCACCGAAATCATTTCCGTAAAGGAACTGATCAACACCTTGAAACATGAATTTTCCATGGCTTGCAGCGGCTGAGCACTGCTTCCACAAAAAAGCGAGGATGAGCGAAGCCATGTGCCTCTTAAACCATATATCGATGCCAGGCTTGTTCTGAAAAACAAAAACCACGAGGAACACGGCGTTGGCGATCTCCCCTTCAGGCATACTGGAAAATGTGCTTCAAATTATTGCCGAGTCGGGAGATCCGGAACTCGTCCTTGACAGAATTGTCACCTACATCGCTCAAACCTGCCACATTGATGTCTGTTCAGTTTATGTTTTAGATCCCTCCGGAAATCGTCTTATCCTCAAGGCAACCCAAGGTCTTGAAAAATCAACCGTTGATAAAATCTCCATGAACATCAACGAAGGGTTGACCGGTTTGGCACTCGAAACCATGGCACCGGTTTTTGTCATCAACCCCTCCAAGCATGAGCGGTATAAATTTTACAAAGACAGCGGAGAGGAATTATACAGTACCTTCATGGGAATCCCTCTTGTATACCACCAGAACATCCTCGGGGTTCTGGTTTTTCAAACGGTGGAGGAGAAAACCATTTCCCGAAAAGACATCCCTTTTTTTTCAAATCTCGCGACGCAAATTGCTGCAACGGTTGCCTATACTGGTCTTCTCGAAAATCTGAAGCTGCAGAAAAAAGTCACTTCCGAAAAACCGGGTGATTCTCGGGAGAGCTCTGCCACAAAAAATTTCTTAAAAGGCCTTTCGGTGACCTCGGGATTTGCAGAAGGAGAAGCGGTTTATTCCAGAAACAGCATCGGCTTTGACCAGATCCATCCCAAGCAAGCTCTTGATGTGAAAACAGAAAGAGAAAGACTGGAGGTTGCCTTCAGAACCAGCGCGGAAGATATCAAGAAAATCATAGGGCGCGCAAAAGAACTGTCCATGGAGGATACGGCAATCCTTGAAGCCCATCTCATGTACCTCATGGACAATTCCTTCAAGAAAAAGATAGGCCGTCACATAGACCAAGGGGAGTGTGCTGAATTCGCTTTAAAAAAAGAAATCCTATTTCATATGGAATTTTTCAAAAAACTGAATGACCCCTATCTCAGGGAACGGGCATCCGACATTGAAGATACGGGCAAAAGAATTCTTGGGCACCTGCTCGGCCAAACAAACCATTTTGTGGAAAAGTTCGAAAAACCCGTGATTCTTTTTGCTTCTGATATTTCACCGGTTGATCTGGTCAACCTAAATCAGGAAAATCTTAAGGGTATTGTTCTTTCCAAAGGTGGGAAAACCTCACATGCGGTCATCCTCGCCAAGTCTTTCGAAATCCCGATCATTATCGGAGTAAAAGGGGTTTTCAATGTCATTCAAGAAAAAGATCACGTAATCATGGATGCTTCTTCCGGAATCGTTTTCCGGAACCCCCCGGAAGAGATTCGAAAAGAGTATGACCGGCTCAAATCCGAACAATCCAAAGCCTTTGATAAGCTCTCTGTTTTGAAAAACAAACCGGCAGTTACGACCGACGGTTTTAAGGTAACCATTGGCGCCAACATCGGGTTGTTGTCGGATATGGATCTGGTGGATAAATATGGCGCCGATTTCATTGGCTTATACCGAACGGAGTTCCCTTTTTTAATCCGTCAGACCTTTCCATCGGAAGAAGAACAGTTTGATCTTTATAAAAGGATTGTCGAAAAAGCAAATGGCAGGATCATCACCATTCGCACCATGGATATTGGAGGGGACAAATTCTTAAATCATCTGGACTCTGAAAAAGAGGCCAACCCATTTCTGGGATGGCGTTCTGTGAGGATCAGCCTGGAAAACGAAGATGTTTTCAGGGATCAGATTCGAGCCATATTGCGTGCCTCTGCTTTCGGCAAGGCAAGACTCCTTTTCCCCATGATATCAACGGTGGGTGAAGTCAGAAAAATTATTGAAATTCTCCGCGAGGAAAAACACTTTTTGCAGAAGGGGAAAGTGTCTTTCGATGCCGGAATACAAATCGGTATTATGGTGGAAGTTCCTGGAATTATCAGAATACTGGATCGGCTGCTGGATTCCATCGACTTTATCAGCATCGGCACCAACGACCTGGTTCAGTACCTCCTTGCGGTGGATCGAAACAACGAAAAAGTCGCCCATTTATACAATCCCCTTCATCCTGCCGTAATCGGAACCATTCTGGATGTCATCCGGCTGTGCAGGCAAAAAGGAAAGCCCGTCTGCATCTGCGGTGAGGCAGCGGCCAATCTTGCCTGTGTAAGCCTATTTCTCGGCATGGGGGCGGATTGCCTGAGCATGAATCCGGCTTCGATTCCTGTGGTTAAAAATTTCATCCGGGAACTGGATCAAAAAAATCTGTCGGAAATGCTTGGCGAGGTCTTGAAAAAAGATACAGCGGAAGAGGTGCAGGCATTCCTGTCAAAGAATGCATTTTTTCATGAAGATTTGTTAAAGTCTTCTTTCTTTTAGAGCAGCAACCAAAAATTCACATAAATAAAGGGCGTTATTATGATATCCCACAAAAACGCCCTTTATTATTCATTGTTTTTTCTTTTTAGACAACGGTCACATTAACAGCGGCCGGGCCTTTTTTGCCTTGCTCAACATCGAAGGTAACTCTATCGCCTTCATTAAGTGATTTAAACCCACTGGCGTTGATCCCTGAATGGTGAACAAATATGTCAGATCCATTTTCCTGTTCAATAAAACCATAACCCTTGCTGTTATTGAACCACTTTACTACTCCATTTGCCATCGTGCTTTCCTCCTTTATAGTAATTTCTCATTGTTCCAAGTCTCAGGAACCCACTTACGACAAATGGAATTTCCTAATTTCCTTCAGAACGTGCGATACTCGGCCCCATACATACTGACCTTATGAGTTTCGAATATGATACGCTCTTTTTTTTAAAAAGCAAGTCATAATTATTCATTTAAGTTGATTATTCTGAAAATATTTTTCCTTCACCGGCATAGACCTCAAAATCATCTTTTTCCCATTTTTTCTCAATGTATTCCGGCCAGATTCCGGTTTTGGGATCAGGCCCTTCGAGGGTGATTTTAGTGGCCAACCTGTCTTTCATTTTTGGCTTTTTCCTAATATCGACATTTGAAACCGGAAAACTGAATTCAATGGGAATATGATTGGGGTCAAAAGAGTATATGGAAATTATGAACCCATGGTCCATGATTTCCGAAACCCAGAATCCGGCTGCCGTCAGCTTCTTCTTGAGTTCAATAAGATGTTCAAATTCCGTTACGCCAATTGAAATATGGTCGAAAATATGGGCACCCTTCACCGGAACGCCATGATCCTTTTCCGGTGCCAGCTCCACACCCGGCCATTCAAAAAAAGCGATCAAATCATTTTCAGAAATTTCAAAAAAATAATGCCGGTATTCTTTGGTTCCAAGACCTGCCACCAACCGCATGCCGAGCAGATCCCGCCAGAACCGGATGGTCATGTCCATATCCAGGGTAATCATCGCAATATGATTGATTCCATTGTAGGTCGCCATACTCTGATGTTCTCCAAATGTATTGAACCACCTCATCATTAACCATTTGATAGTGAGGTGATTTTTGTCCTCGTTCAGGGTTTCGACACGCGTCTTTTCAATGAATGAACCCCTCCTGTTTTATCCTCTCCAGTTGACTTTTGGGCATATTGTACACTATTTTGGCCTCACATACAGCAATTAATCAAATCAGGATTTAAGGAGGTTGCCCCTTGCCTAAAGAAAAAGGCATGATCGTGTTGATGGGTTCCGGAGAGCTTGCGTCCACCATGGTTGAAGTCCATAAGGGACTATTGGCTCGATTGGGGGATTCCCCCAGGGCGGTATTTGTGGATACACCCTCGGGGTTTCAGCTCAACACGGACGAGATTTCCCTTAAGGCCGTTGAGTATTTCAGCCGCCGGGTGAACCACCCCATCACCATTGCTTCCTTTAAATCCAGGGAAACCATTGGAGATTCAGAAAAAAAGGCGACCTATGAAACCCTTGAAACCGCCGATTACATTCTCATCGGCCCGGGAAGCCCCTCTTACGCAACCCGGCAATGGCTGAACACCAGCATCCCGGATATGTTCATCAAAAGAATTGAGGCCGGGGGATGCCTTGTGACCGCAAGTGCCGCAGCCCTTACCTTGGGACCATTCACCCTGCCAGTGTATGAAATTTATAAAGTGGGCCAGGATATTCACTGGATTGACGGCATCAATGTTCTGAATCATTTCGGGCTCAACCTGGTGGTGATTCCCCACTGGAACAATGCGGACGGGGGAAACCACGATACCCGATTCTGTTTCATGGGAAAGCCCCGCATGGACCATCTCATGGCCCTTCTGCCGGAGGATGTGACTGTTTTGGGAATCGACGAACATACCGCGTGCATTCTGGATTTTGAGAAACAAACTGCAGAAATCAAGGGCATCGGCGGCATCACTCTAAAAGAGCATCATCAGGAAACTTTTTTCAAAAACGGGTCAATTTTTCCGCTGGATCATTTACAAAAAGGGGGTATTTCCAAACCCATCCCATACCCTACCCTGCCCTCCGAACTAATTTCAATGCCGGTTCTGTCTGAAAAAGGCACCTTCAAGGATCGTGAAGCTCCGGCACCGTTGACCATCTCCACCAACGGCGGGGATTCCCACCTTCCAATGGATTCTTTAGCCCCCCTGGTGGATTCCCTTTTGGAACTCAGAACCGGCTACCGGATTGCCGGCAAATTCCAAGAAGCCGATGCCATTCGAAAATGCCTGGAAAAAGCAAATATCCGGATTGAAGATAGGGAAAACCGGTCCTCATGGTACAAGCCGGATTAATCTTTCATTGAAACCCGTGTGGCCTTCTGAAGGCTCTCCACCAGAATATGGGCTTCCACTTTCACCTGCATGAAAGCACAATGGGGTGAATTCACAAACTCCGCGAGATTGGGGTGTTTCACCAGGTATTTTTTAACCATCATGGATCGGACTTCGCCTTCCAAAGCATCCACCTGGCCCATGGCGGTCACCGCCCTTGCGTTCTGAAAGTCATCCTCGTGGTTCTTGGTGTTTTCCACCAGAAGGGCTACCCGGTTGTCCTTTTTCATATTCTCGTATTTAACCGTCTCCTTCGGAGTGGCGAACAGGATGGTTTTGAGGTCCTCCGTTTCGGCAAAAGCAATAAGATTGGCATAAGGGCCTTCCTTACCGAAGGTGGCCAGCACGGCAAGCTTCTGGGAACCAAGAAGACTTGCGATTTTTTCCATGAATTCATGTCGGAGTGTTTTTTCCATATCCTTTTCTCAAAGATTGAATCTGTGGTTTGATGTATGTTAGGATCATCTCAAGTTTTCTTTTAAACAATTTCCATCCGGCAATCAAACAAAAGAAAAATACAGGTCAAGGATATCCCTATGGACAACCCATTAAAAATCGGCATCAGCCGATGCCTCCAGGGAGAAAATGTCCGCTATGATGGCGGCCACAGTCAGGACCATTTTTTAACCGACACCCTGGGGCTGTATGTTTCCTATGTGCCGGTCTGTCCGGAAGTGGAATGCGGCATGTCCATTCCCAGGGAAGCCATGCGTCTTATGGGGGACAGCCAATCCCCGAGATTGGTCACCGTAAGAACCGGGGAAGACAAAACCGGCCTGATGCAGAAATGGATCAGCCCGAAACTATCGGCCTTGGAAAAAGAAAACCTCTGTGGTTTTATTTTTAAGAAAAACTCCCCCAGCAGTGGTCTATTCAAGGTGAAAGTCTACGGGGAATCCGGAATACCCCAAAAAACCGGTGTGGGTCTATTTGCCAGGGCGTTTACCGAACGATTCCCCCTGATCCCGGTGGAAGAAGACGGCAGGCTCAACGATCCCAAGCTCAGAGAGATGTTCATCGAGCAGATCTTCACCATGAAACGCTGGAGAGAATTGTTGACTCAGCCCCGGCGGTTGGGAGCCCTTGTGGATTTTCACACCCGGCATAAGCTCCTGATCTTTTCACACAGTCAGAATCAATACCGGGCCATGGGAAAACTCATTGCTCTGGGCAAATCCATCCCCACAGCTTCATTGTACGACCTTTATGAAAAAAAGCTCATGGACGCCCTGAAGCTTGCCACCACCGTCAAAAAGAACGTAAATGTTCTTCAGCACATGATGGGGTATTTCAAAAAAGACCTTTCCGCAGATGAAAAAAAAGAGATGCTTGAAATTCTGGATCAATATGCAAAGGAGGAAGTGCCGCTCATCGTTCCCATCACCCTTTTGAATCATTATGTCCGAAAATATCAACAGGCCTATTTATCGGATCAAGTTTACCTCAACCCCCATCCCCTGGCTCTGAAACTGAGGAACCATGCCTGAGAAGATGCGAGTATCAAATAGCCGCCCATGCCGTCATTAAACTCACTTGCCGATCGGTTTATCAACTACCTCCTGGTGGAAAAGGGCCTTGCGGCCAACACCATCGAATCCTACAGCCATGACCTCGCCCGGTATTTTGATTTTCTTTCTGAAAACGGAATCCAGGACATTCACAGCACGGACACCACCACCCTCCTGAGCCATCTGATTCATTTAAGGAAAGCCGGAATGGAAGTAAGATCCAGGGCAAGGCATCTGGTAACGTTGAGGGGTTTTTATCATTTCCTGGTGGATGAAAAAATCATCTTTCATGACCCGGCCCGACTGATAGATCTGCCGAAAGGAATTCTCAAGTTGCCGGATGTCCTGTCTGTTGCAGAGGTTCAGAAACTTTTGGATGCCCCGGATGATGAGAGCCCTTTGGGCCGAAGGAATGGCGCCATGTTGGAAATGCTTTATGCTGCAGGCTTGAGGGTTTC
>VMSV01000156.1 GCA_013791935.1 Desulfobacteraceae bacterium
AACGGAGAAAACCCATGGAGCGAACCATACTGATCGTTGATGACGATGAGGGGATGAGGGACAATCTGAAAGACATCCTGGAGGATGAAGGATATTTTTTTCATTCCGCCTCCAACTGTGCCGATGCCCTGAGCCTTGCGGAAAAGCAAAGACCCCGGGTGGCCCTTCTGGATTTGAAGCTCCCGGACGGGTCCGGTCTGAACCTCATGGCCAGCCTTAAAAAACTGAACCCGGACTGCATATGCGTAATGGTGACAGCCTATGCAGATCTGGACTCGGCGGTTGCGGCCATTGAAAAAGGGGCATTCCAGTATCTCCAGAAACCCGTGCGCACCCTTGAACTCATCAAGGTTCTGGACCGTATTTTTGAAATCCTTCAGATTCGGGAAGAAAAACAACACGCGGAAAAAATGCTCAAAGAAAGCGAGGAAAGATTCAGAACCATCTTTGAAAGCGCTCGGGATGTGATCTTTTTAAAAGACAACAACTTGCGATATACCCTGGTGAACCCGAGAATGGAGAGGCTTTTTAATATTCCCGCGGAATTATTTCTAGGTCGAACGGACGAGGAAATCTTTCCCAAAACCCGAGGGGATCAAAAACCCCCGGGGGAAACGGAAGTCCTCAAGGGCCATGTGGTGGAAAACGAAGAAACCCGGTTCATTTTGAATCAAAACAAGGTTTTTCACAGCATCAAGGTGCCCCTGTATGGCAACTCCGGAGAGGTCATCGGGCTTTGCGGCATTAATCGGGACATCAGTGAAACCAAAAAGCTGGAATCCCAACTTATCCAGGCCCAGAAAATGGAAGCCATAGGAATCCTCACCGGGGGGATTTCCCACGATTTCAACAATCTTTTGCAGGCAATTCTGGGGTATACCCAGATGCTGCTGCTGGAAAAATCCGAAAAAGACCCGGATTATGCATGGCTTCAGGAAATTGAGGGCGCCGGTAGAAAGGCCAAGGAGTTGATTCAGCAGCTTATGACCTTCAGCAGAAAGGTGGAAAGCAAGCTTAAGCCGGTGAACGTAAACCTCCAGGTGAAGGAGGTGGTAAAGCTCCTGGAAAGGACCCTTCCCAAAATGATTCAAATCGAAATGGATCTTGAGGACTCCGTTCATACAGTCAATGCAGACCCGGGTCAGTTGGATCAGGTCCTCATGAATCTTGCGGTAAACGCAAAGGATGCCATGCCGGAAGGCGGAAGGATTGTGATCACCACGAAAAACGCCTTTTTGGATGAAATGTTTTGCAAAAACCAGGTGGATTTGATGCCAGGGAATTACGTGCTTCTATCCTTCAAGGACACCGGGTTAGGCATGGACCCGAGGACCCGGGAACACATCTTCGAGCCTTTTTATACCACCAAAAGGATCGGCGAAGGAACCGGACTTGGATTGTCCACTGCTTACGGCATCATTAAAAATCACCATGGCATCATCCTGTGCGAGAGCGGGCCGGGTTCGGGAACCACCTTCAACATCTATCTACCGTCGATTCAGGCAAATGTGAAACCTGTTGAAAAGAAAAGGAAAATGGAAACCCCCATGGGCTCGGGGGAAACCCTTCTGGTGATCGATGATGAGGACGTTCTTCGACAGCTCCTATCCAGGGTCTTGACTTTGCACGGGTACCGGGTGATAACCGCAGCCAATGGAGAAGAAGGCTTGAAGCTCTTCAAGGAACACAGGGATGCCATCACCCTGGTGATTCTGGACGTGATCATGCCGGGCATGGGGGGAAAACAGTGCATGAAGCTGATCCTTTCCGAGAAACCCGTGGCTAAAATCCTTTTGACCAGCGGATTTCCGGAAAAAAACAATGTTGAAAAAGAAGGAGCGGCCGGATTTATTGAAAAGCCTTTTGATTTTGGCGATATTCTTCGGGTGATTCGAGAAACCATTGACCAATCCTCCTGACATGACTTGGTCCCGCAAAGGGTCGGCAACAAACCCATGAATATGAAAAATTCCAATTTATATTACGAAGTACATGGGAACCAGGGCCCCTTCCTGCTCATGGTTCACGGGTTGATGTCCAGCCGGGTCCAATGGATGCCCAATCTGGAATTCCTGAAGTCCTTCTGCAGACCCGTGATCATCGAGCTCCTGGGCCATGGCAGGTCTCCTTCGCCTTCGGATCCGGAATCATATTCGCCTGCCCATTATGTTGCTGAGTTTGAAGTCATTCGTGAAGCGTTGAATGCCCGAAAGTGGTTTGTCTGCGGCCAATCCCTGGGGGCCTCCCTGACCCTGAGATACGGCCTGATGCATCCCGAGCGGATATTGGCTCAGATTTTCACCAATTCCCGGTCGGCCTTTTCAGAAACCTCCAGCGAAGAAAGAACCACCGGCCTGGTGAACCTGCTGAAAAAAGAAGGAAGACAGGCCCTTGAACGGCTTCCCGTTCATCCGGCCAAAAGCAGGCACCTTTCTCCGTCCATCAAAAAAGCCCTCATCGAGGATATCAAACTCCTTGATCTTCAGGGCTTTTGCAACACCCTTCAATTCCTCTCCCCGAAAAGTTCAGTGAAAAACATCATCCATGGGAACACGGTTCCCACCCTAATGGTGGCGGGAAAATTCGACAAAGCCTTCCTTCCCCTGGGTGAATTTGCAAGGCAGAACATGCCCCGTCTCGAAGCAGTGGTTTTGGACGGGGGGCACGCGGTAAACATTGATGCGGCCCATGAGTTTAACAAAGCATTAAAAGCGTTTATTGAAAAAAACAGGGAAGAGTAACCCGTGATGCGTGATGAGATGGAAATTGTCCGGTTGCTTACCCTTCACTCATTACTCGTTGCTCGTCACATTAAAAAGGAGTTTCAATGATCGATTCTCAGTCCAGGTTTCAGCCTTTGTTTGATCCAAAATCCATCGCCTTTATCGGAGCCTCCAATGCTCCGGGCAAATGGGGATGCATTGTATTGAAAAATCTCATCGCAGGCGGATATTCCGGCTCGATTTATCCCATCAACCCCAAGGAAAAAATTGTCCAGGGCATCAACGCTTTCAGCCATATCAGAGACATCCCGGAGACCCCGGATCTTGCGGTGATCGTTATTCCGCCGCCCGCTGTGCCCGGTGCCATTGAGGACTGCGTCCAAAAAGGCATTCGAGCAGGGCTCATCATCACCGCAGGGTTTGCCGAGGTAGGCGGCGACGGGGAAAAATTTCAACAGGACATGGTGGAAAAAGCGAGGAAGGGGAATATGATTCTGGTGGGGCCCAACTGCAACGGCGTGGTCAAACCGTCCAACAAACTTTTCCCTCAGATGCCCTCTGTTTTTCCAAACCCGGGCGCCATTGCCGTGGTATCCCAGAGCGGCAATGTAGCCACCTCTCTCACCCGCCGGGCCGTAAAATCAGGTTTCGGCATCAGCACAATGATCAGCAGCGGAAATGAAGCAGACCTGCACTGTGAGGATTATTTCAGCTACCTGGGGGATGATCCTGAAACCAAGGTGATCATCAGTTATATAGAAGGATTCCGGGACGGCCGTCGTTTTTTTGATACCATCAAGAAAGTAACCCTGAAAAAGCCGGTGGTCATGATCAAAGCCGGATCCACCGACGCAGGCGCCCAGGCGGCCAGATCACATACGGCATCCCTTGCCGGTTCCTCCGGGTCTTTCATTGGGGCCAGTAAGCAGGCCGGAATCACAAGGGCGGATAATCTGGAAGACCTTTTCAACACCGGGATAGGTTTTCTGAACCAGCCCATTCCAAGGGGAAACCGGACCGCCATATTAACCATGGGCGGCGGGTGGGGGGTATTGGCAGCGGATGCCAGCTCCCGCTACGGGCTGGATGTGGTGAGGCTTTCGGATAAAACCCTGGCTGCTCTGGATAAAATTCTTCCCGCCTGGTGGAATCCGGGCAATCCGGTGGACATGGTGGCCGGAAATATTGAAGGCGCCATGATGAAGTCCATCCAGGTGCTGCTGGAGGCCCCTGAAACCGATTGCCTTATTTTACTTGGTATCATGGGGCTGTTTAAAATGCGCCCTGTATTTGATCATATGCCTGAAGAGAAAATCAAAAACCATCTCAAAGAAACCACCCATCAATTGGCCGAAGCTTTTGATGAAATTCGGAAAATGTCCCACTATCATAAGAAGCCGGTGATATCGGCTACGGAATTGCCTTTTGCCGTGGGGGATATGGAAGAGCGTATCTTCACCATGCTGGGAACCAAGGGGTTCGCCCTTTATAAGACGCCGGATACAGCGGCAAAGGTGTTGTCCCATCTGGTGGATTATGGCAAATACTTAAAGGCCGTGAACGGTGAACTGTGAACTGTGAACAGAAAAAAATTAAACCTTGGAATGTTTTCGGCTTTTCCGTTCACTGTTCACTGTTCACGGTTCACGAGATAAGGTTCACGGTGTAAAGAAAGGGCTAAAAAAATGAGGCATATCATCTACGGCGCAGGGAGCATCGGCGGAACCATCGGCGCACGACTCTATCAACACAACCATGAAGTTTTGCTCATCGCCCGGGGCAACCACCTTAAAGCCATCCAGAAAAATGGCCTTGTTTTTAGAACTCCCAAGGAGACAACAACGCTTCCCATCCCCTGCGCGGGGTACCCCTCGGAAATCAAATTCCGGGAAAACGACGTGGTGTATCTCACCATGAAAACCCAGCACACCCTGGAAGCCTTGGAAGTGCTCAGATCATCGGCAGGATCCAAAATTCCGGTGATCTGCGCCCAGAACGGCGTGGATAACGAACGGATGGCAGCCCGCAGATTCTCAAAGGTCTATGCCATGGTGGTGATGCTTCCGGCAAGCCACATCAAACCCGGGCAAGTACAGGCCGAGTCCATGAACATCACCGGCATTCTGGATGCCGGATGTTACCCCTCAGGAACGGATTCGCTCATTGAGAAAGTGACCGAAGTTCTCTCCGGCTCAGGTTTCAGCGCAGTTGCGGAGCCCGCAGTCATGCGTTTGAAGTATACCAAACTGCTCATGAACCTGAATAATGCCTTGAACACCCTCAGCGAGCCCGGAGATACCGCCAAGGATATCTCGCGAATGATGACCCGGGAAGCTTTGGACTGCTACAAGGCCGCCGGCATTGACTGCGCTTCCAATGAAGAATTTTCCACCCGAAGGGGGGATCACATCAAAGTTGCGCCGGTTGAAGGTAAACAGCGAAGCGGCAGTTCTTCGTGGCAGAGTGTTTTCCGAGAAACCGGATCCATTGAAAGCGATTACCTGAATGGCGAAATCGTACTCCTGGGGAAACTGTACGGTATTCCCACTCCGGCCAACCAGGTGATTCAACAGATGGCCGTCAAACTCGCAGAAGAAAGAGGGAAAGTCGGCAGTATCCCTCTGGAAACCCTGAGAAAGCGCATTGCAGAAGCTGGCGGGAATTTTTCATGATTTTTTACAGGAAATGGAAAAATTAAATGGGTTTATTAAGTCTATTGATCAGGGATCCCCTGGCATTTATTCTGCTGGCCGTTCCCCTGTTGTATTCGGTTATTTTTCATGAACTGGCCCATGGGTGGGCTGCGGATAAAATGGGTGACCCCACGGCCAGATTCATGGGACGCTTGAGCCTCAATCCCTTGAAACATCTGGATCCCATTGGAACCTTGATGCTTTTTTTCTTCGGATTCGGGTGGGCCAAGCCGGTTCCGGTGAATTTCAACAATCTGCGCAGAACCGGGAAAGCCATCATGTGGGTTTCTTCAGCCGGGATCATCGCCAATATGATTCTGGCATTTCTTTCCATATTCATGATGCAGATCCTGCCTTCAGCCGGTTACGGGCTCACCGGAGAAATTCTCAGAGTCATGGCCCGGATCAATATCATGTTGGCCGCATTCAATCTGATTCCTATTCCACCCCTGGACGGCTCAAAGATTTTCATGGGGTTCCTGCCACCAAAATATCAGTACTTCCTTTCCCGGATCGAACCCTACGGGCTTTTCATCATCATCGGGCTCCTGTATCTAAATCTGTTGGACCCGGTGATCAACTTTTTGTCCTGGCTAATCATTTCAGTCATCAATTTACTGCTCTTCAAATAGGGCTCTTTGAGGATTGTGTGAGGAACAAATTCTATCCCGGGTGCTATAAAAAGGGATTGCAGAAAAGGAAATTCAATGATGGACGTAAAAAAGCACGCAAAAGATCGGTTCGACCCTGCTGGTAGTGATACCATCTTTATGTCCCGGGTCAAAGGGACGGAAGAGGAAAATGAGAATACCATCTTTTTGCCTTACGAACGTTTTCGATTCCTTTTAAATAGAGCGCTGTACTTGGCCTTAGGGATTCATACCCTTTTTATCCTGCTGTTCTATTTTCGTCAGGTGTATGTTCTTGCCCTGGTGAATGTGGGCAGTGTTTTAATTTATATGCTCAATATCCGCCTTGTCAAACAGGGCAAGGACGGCCAGGCCATATTTCTGACGTGGCTGGAGATTCTTGGTCATGCCGCGATATGCACCCTGGTGATTGGCTTTGAAACAGGTTTTCACTATTATATATTGGTTCTATTGCCCTATGTTTTTGTCAATGCCTCCAGAAGTACTTTGAGTAAAATAAGTGTTTCCGCCCTATTATTTTTCGTATACGCGGCATTGGTGTATGCTTCGGAAACCATGCCACCGGAACAGATTCTGAATAACAGTTCCATTGAAATTATGCGGTATTTCAACATCCTGGTCTGCTTTGCCATGATCGGAGCCCAATCCCATATCTACGGCCAAAGTGTCATCGATGGGGAAAATCAACTCAAACAAATCAACAAGGATCTTCAACACGCGATAACAGAGGTAAAAACCCTTCAGGGCATTCTGCCCATCTGCTCCTTCTGCAAAAAAATCCGGGATGACAAGGGATATTGGGAACAGGTGGAAGTATATGTCGGCGATCACTCCCATGCTGATTTCAGTCATAGTATCTGCCCGGACTGCATGAGAATAAACTACCCT
>VMSV01000230.1 GCA_013791935.1 Desulfobacteraceae bacterium
ATTCCGTTTTTCCTTGAAGGGGTTGCCGGTGAAGGAAGATATAATCAAAACGACGGCATCCATCCCACGGCAGAGGGATATGCCAGGATCGTTGATCACATCTATCCTTATGTGCTGAAACTGGTCAATGATGGATCGCCCTAAGATGCCCTTAAAATCATTCGACACAAAAACCTGAATATTGTAAAACCCGTAATGGAAAGGAAACATAAAAAAATGACCAAACTGACAGATGATCCCAGAATCGACCCCCGGATTAAAAAGATATTCGGGGTCATTAACTTTCCGGCGGAAAAAAATGCCGCCAGTCGGGAAGAGTTGCTGGCCAGGGCCAATTCTGAAAAGGCCATTGCCATGCGGGAGGGTTTTAAGGCTTTTCAGGATCTATGTGATAGTGAAGCCATAGCCCCTTCAGCAGGATTGACCATCAGCACCCATAAGATCAAATCGGAACCGGATGGCAATACCATCCATATTCAATGGATTCGCCCCGACAACAAGGAACGCCTGGCCTGCGTTTATTACATTCATGGCGGCGGCATGCAGAGCCAGTCCTGTTACGACGGCAATTATAAGGCCTGGGGCCGGATCATTGCCCAACAGGGTGTTGCCGTGGCCATGGTGGATTTTCGCAATGCCCTGGTGCCCTCGTCCGTTCCGGAAGTCGCTCCATACCCTGCGGGCTTGAATGACTGTGTGTCCGGTCTCAAATGGGTGTCATCCAACAGTGACGAGTTGGGTATCGATAAAGATAACATCATTATTGCAGGAGAGAGCGGCGGCGGCAACCTGACCCTGGCCACAGGTTTGCGGCTGAAACAGGAGGACCAACTGCATCTGATCCGAGGGCTTTATGTCTTATGTCCCTATATTTCCGGGATCTGGCCCCTTGAGAAAAACCCGTCTTCCATGGAAAATAACGGTATTCTACTGGATCTGCACAACCATAACGGTGCCATGGCTTATGGCATGGAAGAACTGGAACGACGTAATCCCCTGGCATGGCCGGGTTTTTGTACAGAAGAGGATGTCCGGGGCTTGCCGCCCACGATGATCAGTGTCAACGAATGCGATCCTCTCCGGGACGAAGGCATCAATTTCTACCGTCTGCTGATTTCCCAAGGCTTACCCGCCGTGTGCCGGCAGGTGATGGGCACCGTCCACGGCACGGAAACCATGCCCCTGGTCTGTCCGGACATCAGCAGGGAGACCGGGCGAAGTATTGCGGATTTCTGCAAAGGGATCACGCGGCCGGTAACCAAAAAGTAAAGGGGTTACTGCTCTTCCAAATACAGGTTGAATGGAAAAGGCCCTAAATCTGTTACAAGAGTCTTTTGCTTGTCAATTCAGATTTTACGGTCTTTCCCAGTTTTTCAAGGGTAAAAGGTTTTACAAGACAATTTCCGCAACCAAGTTTTTGTGCTTGTTTGACCCGTTCGGTTTCACAATAGCCGGTGGCAATGATTGTTCTTTGGGATGGATATCGCCTGGCGATTTCTTTGTACGTGTCAAGGCCGTCCATCCCCGGGTACATGATCATATCCAGCAAGATAAGATCTGCCGGAAAATCCTGAAGATATTGCAGGGCGGTCTCACCATTCGGAAGCGCCCTGGCGGAATATCCTAATGTTGTGAGCAATTCTACTGCCACTTCCCTCTGTTCCGGCACATCATCGATGACCAGGATGGATTCCCCGTTTCCCCTGTAATCCTCCAGGTTCGGAAGGGTTTCGGAATCGACGATTTCTTTTCGACTCGCAGGAAAATAGATGCTTATGGAAGTGCCTTGGCCTTCCTTGCTTTGAATTTCGATATGTCCGTCATGGTCCTTAACCGTACCCCAAACCACGGTCATGCCCAACCCGGTTCCGCTTTTTCCCATGACTTTTTTGCTGTAAAAGGGCTCAAAAACATTTTCCATATCTTCCGGCGACATTCCGGAACCGGTATCGGTTACCTCCAAAACGACATATTCTCCCGGTGTAATTTCTCCATTATAGCCCGGGAAAGCCTTTGTGATGTTCTGGTTCCGGGTGGTCAGGGTGAGTTTGCCCTTGCCTGACATGGATTCCGCGCCATTGGATATGAGATTCATAATGGTCTTAAGAATATGAATGGGAGAACCTTCCATATTCCAAAGATTTTCATCCCTGAATGTCTCAAATTCCACATCAGGATGATATGACTTCAATTTCTCGAACTCCGGGCTATCCAAGTATTCTGAAACCAGAAGATTGATATTCGTTATTTTACGGATGACAAGGCCTCTCCGAACGAGGGTCAGAAGATCGCTCACAATGGCTGCCGCCTTAAGGCCGGATTTTTTCATTTTCTCCAGGGATTCTCTTAATGGGCTGTCCGGGGGAAGTTTCATGCATATAATATCCGGATAGCCCACTGCCCCGGCCAGAACATTATTCAGATCATGGGCCACCCCGCCAGCAACGTTGGCAACCACTTCCATCTTTTCCGCCCTGCGAAGTTTTGTCTGAAGTGCCGATTTCTCCTGAGCGAGTCTTTCCCTCTCCTGGATTTCTTCCAACAATTTTTCGTTCAGTCCCAGGAGTTCATGGTTCCTTTGGTCGAGTTTGATGATCAGCTCACTAAGTTTATTTGAAATGGTCCCCAGGCTGATCACTACAAGGCCGACGGATAGAACGATGGTGATGAAACCCGCTGCCCAGGCACTTGTGGAGTTCAAGTAAATATTCGGATCAAAATCCAAGGAAAGAAAATTGAAACGAAATGCCATGCTGATGAGAGCAAAACAGACGGCACTGGTTATGGCGGAAACGACACCGGCTCGAAACCCGAAGAAAATTGTGCAAAGGACGCAACTTATGATCAACGCGGGAATGCCGAACCCTGCAAGTCCCCAGGCGGCAATCCCGGAAACGCCTAGGATGAATATCATTCCGATCAGCAAGGACGCACGCAGGGAAAAAGAAAAATATCGCTCCAGGAGAACCGTGGCCACGACGATCAGATATATGCCGATGTGCAGGGCCATTATATTTTTCCATCCCACAACAGAGGCTCTTGAAAGGGAGATGAGAACTGCAAAAAATCCGATGATTATCAGGGCGCGAAATCCCCACCTCAGCTGTTGGTCGTGTATGGCTTGGATTTCGTCGAGTTTTTCGTGCATGCAAGTACCTCCGGGATTTAGGTAGAGTTGGGCAGGGGTCCCTTTTTGATCAGTGTTTCACAAGTAACATGAAAAAGTAATTAATTCAAAGGATAATGTTGAAAGAAATCCGGGAGATCGGAGGGTTGGCCCTCCATGGTTTATTGGGTGGCCATTGAAAACCGGGTCATGCAGCATTCATGAAATGAAAAGATTGACTTTTCTTTACTATCCCCTTAATATCTCAATATAAAAAATGCCAACGCCGCTTACGCAAAGAAGGTCGCAATCCCCATCGGAACCTATCCTTACGGCGTTTATAAATGTAAGAGACCTTTTTATGTTCGAATAAAACCTATGGTGTCTGGAGGACAAAATGACTGAAAACCAGGTAGAAATCGTCCGCACGATCTGTAACAGTCACTGCGGCGGCACGTGTGAAATGAAAGTGCATGTGCAAGATAACAAAATTATCCGGATCGAGCCGGATGACCGACCGGGCCACCCCCGCATGTGTGCACGGGGCCATGCCTATCGTCAGCGGGTTTATGCCCCTGACCGGCTTTTATATCCGCTG
>VMSV01000135.1 GCA_013791935.1 Desulfobacteraceae bacterium
CTATGGCCTGTTTTTTTCAAGGAAACCCACTTGCCCCTCACCGTACGCTACACCCATGTTTCGGAAGAATTCATCGTGGTTCCCCCTTCCACCAAAACCGTGGATGTCCTGGTGCGGGGGTTGAAATTCCGAATTAATGAGGCCAAAAAAAGGGAGCTGGGGTATATTCTGGACCTGTCGTCTTCCCGGATCGGGGTCAATACTTTCCTATTTAATTTTGAAGACATCCCGTTGCCCAAAGGCCTGTCGGTGGTCCGGTCCAATCTCTCCACCCTTGTGGTAAAACTCGATCATAAGATTCGAAAAAAACTTCCCGTACAGGTGGTGGTTTCTGGAAAACCAGAAACCGGTTATGACCTCGTCGGTACAGGGACTGAACCCAGATGGGTCTGGGTTGAAGGGTCTAAAACCCTTCTTGAACCCTTGACCCTCCTCAAAACCAAACCCCTGGACATCGGGAATGCAGATGAAACCATCAGAAAAGAAGCGGTCCTGGACTTGCCGGAGGGCCTCTTGCCGCTTCCATCGGGGGTCAGGATTTCAGCAAAGGTTCTGATTGAGGAAAAAATCATCACCAAAGCTTTTAAATCCGTTCCTGTTCAAGGTAAAAATTCGGCGTATGACTTCAGTATCGCCCCTTCCGGTGCGGAATTAATCATCAAGGGTCCTTTCAAAGTTCTGGATACACTTACACCTGAAACCGATTTTGAAGTCCTGATTGATCTTTCCGGATCAAGTCCCGGGGAATACAAGCGGTACGCCACCATTCGGCTGCCGGTTGAAATGGTTCTGGTAAGCGCAAAACCGGAGTGGTTTACCGTTAAAATCCATCAACCCTCAAAAAAAGCCAAATAAAGGAGACCCATCATGTTGCTGGCCGTTGATGTTGGAAATACCAATATTGTTTTCGGTGTATTTGACGGCCCTGATCTGCTCAGGGAGTGGCGAACCAGAACGAATATTCATGCCACCCCGGATGAACTGGGAATGTTCGTCACCTACTTCTTGTCCGAGATGACGGTTTCTTCAAAGCAGATTGCAAAAATTGCTGTTTCCAGCGTGGTTCCTCCCCTGGAACCCTTGCTGAGCCGCTTTTTCCGGAACTACTTCAACCTTGAGGCTTTATGGATTCGACCGGAGACTTTTAAAGGCATGCCCATTCAATACACCATTCCAAGCCAGGTGGGGGCGGACAGACTGGTGAATGCCTTTGCAGGATTTGACAAGTACAGGACCGGGCTTATTGTCATCGATCTGGGAACAGCCACCACCTTTGATGTGGTTTCAGACGCCGGGGAATATTTGGGAGGGGCCATTTGCCCCGGAATTCGAACCGCCATGGAGTCCCTTTATGTCAATGCACCTAGGCTTCCAAGAATTCAGCTCGAAGACGTCCCGGAAAAGGTCATTGGTACGGACAGTGTGGGCAATCTCAAGTCCGGAATTCTCTTCGGTTACGCAGGATTGGTGGATGGAATGGTCCATCGCATCAAAACGGAAATGAGGGCTGATCCCAAAGTTATTGCAACCGGGGGCCTGTCACGAATCATGGAAAAAATTTCGCAAACCATTGAAGGGATAGAGCCAGACCTGACTTTGCAAGGAATTCGGCTCATGGCGGAAAGGGATTAGACCTGTTTTATCCCGGGGTTTTCAAATACCCCAGATATCCCTTGATGCTGTTGTGAATCAGGTCCTCCTCCCGCTTTTTTGTGTCAAGGTCAAAGCCATGAAAAGGGCTCATGAGAGGATCTTCCAAAATGAGTCGTTCAAGGCAGGCCCTGAAAAACCCTTCTTCTCCCTCCTGATCCAACAGGTCTTTTAAAATGGATTCCCATAGCATAAGTTGTTTTTTGTGGAAGGACAGCCAGTGGGTAGCCTGGTCCGACAGGCCATAATGTCCGAAACAGATGATTTCAGGGCGCTGAGCCAGCAAGAGATCAATGCTGTTCAGGGTGGTGTCCAGAAAGAATTTCGGAGGGGTGGCCGGCCGGTGATAAACATCGCCTGAAGCCAATTCCAGATGAACGCCGCAGGCTTCCCCGGCAAACAGGAAGGGGCCATCCATGAAAGCCACATGATGGGGAGCATGTCCCGGTGTGATGAAGGCTTTGATGGGAAGGTCTTTGAAGTTTTCCACATTCACCAGGCGGTTTTCGGGAGTCGGTTGGATTGGGCCATAGGCTCTGGCCGTATCCCCCAGAGTATTTAAAGACCCTTCCCACAATCTCGTTGGATCCCCCAGGTGGGATATGGCCAAAGGATGGCAGACAATGGGGGTGTTCGGAAAGCGTTGGGCCATATGGCCGATGCCCCCCGCATGGTCCAGGTGAATGTGGGTCAGAAAAATATAGCCCAGGGAGCGGATTCCAAGCTCGTGCAATGCGGATTCAAGGGCTTGGACGGTGACTGAAGGCCCCACATCCACCAGGAACGAAGGGTTTCCGGTTTTGACCCAGACGGAAATAAAATCTTCAAAACCCGGCTTGGGGGGCGGAAGGGTGATTAGAAACAGATCCGGAGATACGGCTTTGATTTTTGCGCGGGTCATTTTCGAATGCTCCGGGGATGGACCTTCAAAGGAAGGGGGAAAGGCCCTTCAATGGATATCCAGTTCAATCTCCAGTTGATCAATTTCTTTTTTAAGGGCCTGTTTTTCATCCGGGCTCAGGTCGGCATGACTGAATTTCCGCCGGAGTTGAACCAGTATCATTTCTTTTCGGTATTCCGCACAGGTGAAATCGGGTTTTTTCATGAAGAACTCGCACTAATTTCTGCCGGTTTCTTTCTGCATTTCCCTGTAGATCTTGAAGAAGAAATCATTTTCCAGAACCGCCTTTTTTAGGATTGCACCGGCATCTTTGGCATTTTTCGTATGGATGATGAGATTGACGCTTTTATTCAGGGCCGCCATATTGTCCAGGGTGCGAATATGATCGCTTATCATGACCACAAAGATGTTCCTTCGAACCGCCATGGGCAATCGCTGGAGGTAAACCAGAACACTGTTCTCAACCGATGATTCCTGGTCGAATTTTTCGTTGACGAGGATGAGGTCATAGGAACGGAAACGGATTTTAGTCAGGGCGTCCCGAATGTTCATAGCCTCCGAGGTGTGGTATTCCAAAAGGACCAGAGAATCCTTGAAAATCGCCCTCAACTCCGGGTTCAGCTCGCAGAGCAATGCGGATTGCCCTTCTTCCTCTACAAAATCAAAGGTGTCATAAGCACTTGAAGAATCGGAGGTTTCCTCAAGTTGATTCGGCAAAGAGTCGTCAATATCCGGTTCCCCGGAGGATTGAGGCTTGCCCGTTACTGAAATTTTATTTTTACATTTGGGGCAATTGAGCAGAACCGTTTTATCCGGAGGGATTTTATCCTCCTGAATTCTGAATTTGCTCCGGCAATTTTCGCAGGTGATGTCCATGGAATTTACTGACTCCTCAAGGTTTTTGAAAAACCCCTAAAAATGTCTTGAAACGGATTTGTCATACTCCTTGTCTATTTCCAACTCCTCAATGTCCGTGGTGGCTTCCCCCCTTGCGCTTTTTACCAGGTCAATTCCTCGGCCCACCACCCCTTTTCTGGAGGAATAGGCCAGGGCTGTTTCCTGGGTAATCAATCCCTGTTCAAATAGTCCGATGATATAGTCGTCAAAGGTGGTCATGCCAAAGGTTTTTCCGGCCTGCATCATTTCATAGAAGGTTTTTCCTTCGGACTCCCCGTTGAGAATGGAATCTTTCACCCGAAGGCTCGAACCCAGAATTTCAAAGGAAGCCACCCGGCCTCCGGCGACTTTCGGAAGAAGCCTCTGGCATACGATCCATCGCATGGTGTCGGCAAAACGGATCCGGACCTGGTTTTCCTCTTCCGTATTGAACATCCCCAGAATTCGGTTGATGGTGGAACCTGCATCCACCGTGTGCAGAGTGGATAAGACAAGGTGGCCGGTTTCAGCAGCATTCAACCCGATTTCAACGGTTTCCCTGTCCCTCATTTCCCCCACCAGAATCACCTTGGGGGCCTGGCGCAAAGAAGCCCGAAGACCGTTTGCAAAGGAATCAAAGTCTATGCCCAGCTCCCGTTGATTGAAGGTGGCCTTCTTGTGGGGGTGCTGGTATTCCACAGGGTCTTCCAGGGTGACGATATGAACGGATTTGTGATCGTTGATCTCGTTTAAAATGGCGGCCAGAGAGGTGGTTTTTCCGGACCCGGTGGCACCCGTTACCAAAACGATTCCATTTTGCTCCTGGGCAATTTTGTACATGGCCTTGGGAAGCTTCATATCTTCAATGGTGGGAATCATGGATTCGAGTTTTCGAAGAACAATGGAGTAATCTCCTGCCCGGGAAAAAATATTCACACGAAAACGGGCTTTTCCGGGAAGGCTGTAGGACATGTCGCAGGAGCCCTGTTTCAGGAGCGTTTTGGTGAGTCTTCGGTCATGATTGATGAGGTTCAGGGCTAAAATTTCCGTCTGAAAAGGGGTCAGTTCCTTAAATTCCGGCAGCATGTTCACCGGGACCAGAACCCCGGAACTTTCAACCTGAAAGGGTTTGCCCACCGTAATGTTTAAATCCGAAACATTACGGTGCTGATCCAGCATTCGGGTTAAAATAAGATCGATTTCTCGTTTTTTCATGGGCCTCCTTTTTCAGGCCTCTGTAAAGTCTGTGGGCGGGGTTCTCAAAAGAGGCCTGAAGATCGACTTGTCGTTTGCCTTCAAATACGCATCGTCGGCGCTGATCATGCCTTTGTTGTATAGATCCATGATGGCGTCATCCAGAAGCTGCATTCCGTATCGTTTTCCCGTTTGAATCATGGAGGGAATCTGGTGGGTTTTGGATTCTCGAATCAGGTTGCGGACCGCCGAATTGGCGATGAGGATTTCCAGGGCGGCCACCCGGCCCTTGATATCGATGCGCTTGAAAAGCACCTGGGCGAGAATGGCCCTCAAACCGTCGGATAAAGTGGATCGAATCTGGGCCTGCTCAGTGGCCGGAAAGATTTCGATGATCCGGTCAACGGTCTTGGGGGCACTGGGAGTGTGCATGGTTCCGAACACCAAATGCCCTGTGGAGGCGGCCGTGATGGCGAGCGACGTGGTTTCAAGGTCTCTCATTTCTCCCACCAGAATGATATCGGGATCCTCCCGAAGGGCACCCCTCAGGGCCGCCTGGAAACTCTTGGTGTGAAGCCCTACTTCCCGGTGGTTCACGATACATGACTGGCTTTGGTGCACAAACTCAATGGGATCTTCAATGGTGATGATATGGTCTTTCCGGGTTTTGTTGGCTTCGTCCACGATGGCAGCAAGGGTGGTGGACTTGCCGCTACCCGTGGGACCGGTGACCAGGATGAGTCCCCTGGGCAGGGAAGCGAGTTTTCCTACAATACTGGGTAGACCCAGTTGTTGAACCGTGAGAATTTCGCTTGGAATTTCCCTGAACACCGCGCCGATGCCATATTTCTGCATGAAAAAATTGGCCCTGTACCGGGCCAGTTCCGGTATTTCATAACCGAAATCCACGTCACCGGTTTCTTCGAAAACCTTGACTTTTTCTTCCGGGGTAATTTCGTAGAGCATGCTTCTCAGGTCATCGTCCGTCAGGACCTTGTATTTTACGCGCTCCATCTCTCCGCGTATTCTCAAGGCGGGCGGCTGACCGGAAATCAGGTGCAGGTCCGAGGCCCCCTGTTCATGCATCAATTTGAAAAAAGCATCTATTTTAGCCATGAATGATTCTTAGTCCCTGTCAATGAAAGTTTAACTTCAAATCGCAAAGTTGTTGACCCATCCAGGTCCGCGTTCCTTTGTCGGTTTAAATCGAGCTTTTTGCTTGTTTCAGCATTTTGAGTTTTTCATCGTTTCCTTCGTGGGCTTGCCTTTCCATCTTTGCATGCTCAAGCAATTTAATATGCCCCTCAAGCATGGACTGAAGCTGGATCTCGATTTGCATCCGTTGCTGCTTTAATTCAGAAATATCACTATGGAGCTGGGATAGCCGATTATGGGCGCTGCTGAGAATTTTTTCAGCGTTTATTTCCGCAGCACCGATAATGTTATTGGCCGATTTCCGCGCGTTTTCCTTCATCTGCTCTATGATTTTCTGGGATTGGGCCATGGTTCCCTTGATGGTTTCTTCTCTTGCCCTGAAGGAATTATTTTCTTCTTCCATCAGTTTGATGGAGCTTTTCAGCCCCTTTATTTCGGCCTGGAGGGCTTCGTATTGATAGGCCATCTCTTCCAGGAATATATCCACTTCCTGGACATCGAAACCTCTAAACCGAACCCTGAATTGTTTGTTCTGAATATCCGTGGATGATAGCTTCATAACGCATTCTCCTTAGATCAGCGATCTTCCGAACTGAAACAGAATTTTCACCACAAACCCCCGCAGAAAGATGATCAAGGCGAAGACTAAAATGGGTGAAAAATCAATTCCTGCATACACCACTGGAATTTTCATCCTGATCCTATATAGGACCGGTTCGGTGACATTATGGATGAAACGAACAATCGGATTATAAGGGTCGGGACTCACCCAGCTTAAAACCGCCCGTGCGATCACAACGATCATTAACATAAGAAGAAGAAAATCGAGAACTTCTGCAATCGCAACTAAAAAATATCCAAAGAGGAACATAAGCGTCAAACTCTCCTTATAGGACCGGGTATTCAGGCTGTTAACTGTTATCGGCAGATTCGGGTTTTAGTAAAGCAAAAAAAGTGAATGGCCAAGACGGTAAAATTGTTTCTAAGGTCCTAAATAAATTATATTCTTTTCCCAAAGTCAAGTGGTTTCCTTGAAAGTCGTTGACAGGTGACCCCAAGAAATCGTAAAAACAGGACAGATTCTTATTTGATCCCGCATGGTACGCCATGCACAAGAATTTTTCAACCGGGAGGCTTTGTGGCGCAAATTGGAAAGAGCATAGGATTTATCGGCTCCGGGAACATGGGTGAGGCGATGATTGCTGCAATCCTGAAAACAGGCTTGTTTGCTCCCGATAGAATATGGGCTGCAGATATTAGCGAATCCCGGCTAAAGGACATGGAAAAAAGGTTCGGCATTGGTATAACACCCGGAAATTTCCAAATATTCAAATCCTGTGATGTGGTTGTTCTGGCTGTAAAACCCCAGCAGATGGCAAAGGTTCTTGGCGACATGGCCCTCGATATTCGAAGGGAGGTTTTCCCGCAAAAGCTGATCCTGTCCATCGCAGCCGGAATTACCCTCAATCGGCTGGAATCGCTCCTGTATTCAGACCTGGATGATCCAAAGCAAAAAAAGATGGCCATAATCAGGGTGATGCCCAATACTCCTGCCTTGGTTTTGTCGGCCATGAGCGGAATGGCCGCAAATGGAAACTGTTCCGGCGAGGATATTCAAACGGCCCGAAACATCCTTTCCGCCATGGGAACGGTTATTGAAGTGGAAGAGGAACAACTGGATGCGGTCACCGCCATGTCCGGATCGGGTCCGGCCTATTTTTTCTATTTTATTGAAGCCATGATTCAGGCCGGAACAAGGTTGGGGTTCGACCCTTTGATTGCAAGCAGGCTTGCTTTGGAAACCGCCGGCGGGGCTCTAAAAATGCTTGTGGAACTGGGAGAAGCTCCGGAAGATCTTAGAAGGAAAGTCACTTCCCCGGGCGGAACCACAGAGGCGGCGATGAATATTTTCAACAGCAGGCAGATTCAACAGGGCATCATTGAAGGGATTCTCGCTGCTGCAAAACGTTCAAAAGAACTCAGCCAGCCCTGAATTCAGGGGCTTGATCGAAGGACGAACCGGGTATAGCCGGGTTTTCCAGATAAAACGGGGCATGAAATAAATGCTTTATGCGGAAATCACTTATAACGCGGCTTTTTTTGCCGGATTGCTGTCCTTTCTCTCCCCCTGCATCCTGCCGCTGATCCCCGCCTATTTTACCCTGATTTCCGGATTTTCCATGGATGAACTCATCAGCAACAACTCCAAGCAGCTCCGCTACAAAGTATTCGCCTCTACCCTTTTCTTTGTTCTCGGATTTTCCCTGGTTTTTATCCTTCTGGGGGCGTCTGCGTCGCTTCTCGGAGGCGCCATACAGATCTTCAGCGGGTATATCCGTATCGTGGGCGGGGTGGTTATTATTATTATGGGGATTCATTTAACCGGCCTTTTCCGAATTCGATTTCTGGAGGTGGAAAAAAGGATTCAGCTCAACAGGCCCCTTCACATGTTCGGCACCCTATTTGTCGGAATGGCTTTTGGCGCGGGATGGACTCCCTGCATCGGTCCTCTGCTTGGGTCCGTTCTGATTCTGGCCGGAAATCAGGACACCATTATTCAAGGGGTCATTCTTCTAAGTATCTACGCTTTGGGGCTTGCCGTTCCCTTTCTGCTGCTTGCTTTTTTTATCCAATCCCTGTTGTCTTTTGTTAAAAAAGCGGTTGTTTTTATGAGGTATTTAAATTACGCTTCGGGAATTCTTTTAATCATTTTGGGGATATTTCTGATCACCAATAAATTAATGTGGGTCAGCGCTTAAAAGCATAGAAAACTTTACCATGGGGAATTAAAATGATGAGATATAAATTCATAAGCCTTATGATGGTCCTGCTTCTTTTTGTCTCGGCCTGTGGCTCGGAAACCGTTTCCTCCACGGAAAAAATCAAATGGCTGTCCTATGATGAGGGGATAAAACAGGGAAAACAGGGGGGTAAAAAGGTGTTTATCAGCTTTTATGCCGACTGGTGCACCTTCTGTGAAAAAATGGAAAAAGAGACCTTCAGGAAAAATGAGGTTGTGGGTTTTGTGAATGAAAATTTTGTGGCCATTCGAGTGAATTCCGATAAAGAGGCGGAGATTGCACGAAAGTATTTTGTCAGGGGCCTGCCCATGACCTGGTTTATGGATGCCAATGGAGAAAAAATCAGCAGCATTCCCGGTTATATTCCCCCGGATATGTTCATGCAGGTTCTGAATTTCGTGCATTCAGACAGCTACAAATCCATGACTTTCAAGGAATTTGTGGATAAACACGATTCAAAATCATAAAAAGGCGAGAAAGAAGACTTGCCGATGATCCGTTAGTCGTAATCCCGATATCGGTCAACATACCTTGATGCCAATCGAAAGGCCAGGGATAGAGCAGCCACAGCACTGATTACGGTTAATACCCAGGGAACCCAGATGTATTTTGTATAATCCGGCGTTTCATGGGCTGTCCATATCCCCGCCAATCCAAAGAAAAAAATAATGAAAAGAAGGAAGAGAGCGATGCCGCAGAAAATATCGCTGTCATACCAGGGAATAATCACTTTTCTGTAAATCGGATTGGAATGAAGTCTCATGGGATCTATTCTAAAGAAATAGAATTAAAAATCAACTTCAAAAAAAACCGCTATATATTGAAAAAACATCTTGACACACAACAAGATGTTGCGCTATTAAACGCTCCAGTTTCAATTTGCCAATGAATGAAACACCTTGGATACTTCAAATAATCAATAATCAGCACTTATTCTCGAAAAGTTATTCATCGAGGATTTAGACCCCCTTTCTGCAAATATTCAGGAAACATCACTTGAAAACTCAGCTCGATTCGCTTTTTTTAATGATCTCTTAATTCTTAATTGTTTTTGAACAGCACAACCGGTACCTGGGGAAAGGATAGGATTCAATGATCGAAACCGTCGAAGTCAGGCAGTTTATGGAAGAAATCACAAAAAGGGGAGGCAGGATCGAAAAGTTTGATTCGTCCAAAATCACCTCTGCCATTGCAAAGGCCGGAGAAGCTACCGGTGAGTTCGGCGAGCGGGAAGCCAGAAAAATGACCCTTCGAGTGTTAACCCTGGCTCATGAGCTGAGTCTGGGATCCAAGCCCGAAGTTGAAGAAATTCAAGATATTGTTGAGCGGGTGCTTTTGGATTCCCCGTACCTATCCACAGCCAAAGCTTATATTCTTTATCGTGAACAGCATGCCCAGATTCGACGGATTACCACCAAGGCCCATGTGGACCTGGTGGACCATTATATTCAGAAGGATGATTGGAAGATTAAAGAAAACAGCAATATGTGTTATTCCCTTCAAGGGCTGAACAACTACATTTCCTCGGATATCACCTCGGAATACTGGCTGAACAAAATCTATCCGCCGGAAATCAGGAATGCCCATCGAAACGGCGACCTGCACATCCACGATCTCAGCTTGCTTTCCGTTTACTGTGTGGGTTGGGATCTTCAGGACTTGTTGCGCCAGGGCTTCAGAGGGGTTGAGGGCAAAGTGGAGAGCGCCCCCCCGAAGCATTTAAGATCCGCCCTGGGGCAGATCGTGAATTTCTTCTACACCCTTCAGGGAGAGGCTGCAGGAGCCCAAGCCATTTCCAATTTCGATACGCTTCTGGCCCCTTTCATTCGGTACGACCAGTTGACCTATAAAGAAGTGAAGCAGGCATTGCAGGAATTTGTCTTCAACATCAATATCCCCACCCGGGTCGGATTCCAAACCCCCTTCACCAATATCACCATGGATCTTAATGTGCCCAGTTTTCTTAAAGACCAACCGGTGCTCATCGGCGGCCAATGCCAGGAAGAAACCTACGGGGCGTTCCAGAAGGAAATGGATCTCATCAACCGGACCTTTGCCGAGGTCATGATGGAAGGCGACGCCAGGGGACGGGTTTTTACCTTCCCCATTCCCACGTACAACATTACCAAGAATTTTGACTGGGACAATCCCAATATCGAAGCCATCTGGAAAATGACGGGAAAATACGGGATCCCGTATTTTTCCAACTTTGTCAATTCGGACATGTCTCCGGAAGACGCAAGATCCATGTGCTGCAGACTGCGGTTGGACAACCGGGAACTTTTAAAAAGAGGCGGGGGCCTTTTCGGAGCCAACCCCCTCACAGGTTCCATAGGCGTGGTCACGCTCAACCTTCCGCGAATCGGTTATCTGGCGGATTCCGAGGTGGCCTTTTTTAGCCAGCTGGACCGACAGCTTGCCTATGCCATTGAAAGCCTCTCCATCAAAAGAAAGGTTCTGGAACAGTTTACCGATGGGAATTTATACCCTTACACCAGTTTTTATTTAAGGGAAATCAAAGAACGAAACGGGGTTTACTGGAAAAATCATTTTTCAACCGTCGGTTTGATCGGAATGAACGAAGCCTGCCTGAATTTTCTCAACTGCGATATCGGTTCCCCGGAAGGCCAGACTTTTTCCCTGAAAGTCATGGATTATATCCGTGCGGTTCTTTTTGACGCCCAGGAAAAAACCGGGCATTTGTTCAACCTGGAGGCCACACCGGGAGAAGGCACTTCCTACCGGCTTTCCATGAAGGACAAACAACTCTACCCGGACAGCATCTGCGCCAATAACCATGACCATGCAAAAGGTGCAGAGCCCTATTACACCAATTCCACCCAACTACCCGTTAATTATACGGATGATCTTTTTGAAACTCTTTCCTTGCAGGATGAACTCCAGGCCAAGTACACTGGCGGAACCGTGATGCATATTTTCCTGGGGGAAATGGTGGAGAATGTGGAGAGTGTAAAAAACCTTGTAAAAAAGATTTCTTCAAACTATAAGCTTCCATATTTTACATTAACACCCACGTTCAGTGTCTGCCCGTCCCATGGCTATTTAAAGGGTGGAGTTGAGGTTTGCCCGGAACCGGGTTGCGGAGAAACCACCGAGGTCTATTCAAGGGTGGTGGGGTATCTTCGGCCCGTCAAGCAATGGAACCAAGGCAAACAGGAAGAGTTCAACAAACGCAAGACCTTTAGGGTTGCATAGGAAATACAGTTTGACGGCTTTGCAAAACCGTGATGCTTACATGGAAATGCCCAATCTGAGCGAATGCTGACGCCCATGCCCAAGTGAATGCTGGCTTTTTTCTCCAACGGAACTCATTTGCTTCTCACCGGCCCTGTTTTTTGAAAAAAATTTTGCAAAGCCGTCAAAAAATAATCAGGTGAACTCTTGGGTTTTGGCGGCCTTCAAAAAACTTCCCTCATTGACTACCCCGGCAAAATTAGTTGCGTTGTTTTTGTTTCCGGATGCAATTTCCATTGCCCCTATTGCCACAACCCGGACCTGATCGATCCCGCTCTGAAGCGTTATTCCCAGTCCGGGATCCTGGATTTTCTTGAAAAAAGAAGAAATTTTTTGGATGCGGTGGTGGTTTCAGGAGGAGAGCCGACCCTTCAGATGGACCTGCTATCCTTTTGTAAAAAGATCAAATCCATGGGGTATTCCCTGAAGGTGGACACCAACGGCAGTAGACCCCGGGTGATCCGACAGCTTATAAAAAGTGGGGTTGTGGACTATTTCGCCATGGATGTAAAAACCCTTCCCCATTTGTACAAGCCTGATATTTCCCCCTCTGTTCAGCCGGAGACCCTTTTGGAGAGCATAGGGCTTCTCATGGAATCCGGGATTGAATATGAGTTCAGAACCACCTGTGCAAAACCCCTTGTGGATGAAGGGATTCTAAAGGATTTGGTCCCCATGATATCCGGTGCCCGTCGCTACGTACTCCAGTCTTTTCGTCAAGAGGGGATTCTTTCCCCGGATTTTTTCAGGACGGTTGAAAAACAATTCACAATGGATGAATTGGGCGGATTTAAAAATATTTTTGAAAAGCACGTTGGGGAATGTATTATCCGTTAACGTTTTTTCCTCTGGCAGGCCGTTAAATTCTGAGTTTTTCCATTTGAAGATCTGTGATTCTTTTGCCGCCTTTCACCAGGCTTTCTGGCCATGGTGGGGCATAATTGTTTTCCTGGCTTGCATTATTTGGAATATGGATTATAATCAGCCAAAATTACTGAATCGCTTATATAATTCACGAAACCGATCCCATGATCCCCAAGATATATTCCAGGACGTGGAATCCTAAAACTCAGCAGGAGAAAATGGACAAACCCCAATTCCTGACCCAAACGAAATTTGATATATTTGACCTTCCCGGTGAGATCTTAAAAGGACTTGAAGAGATGGGGCTGGAGTATTGCACCCCCATTCAGGCCAGCACGCTCCCCGTTTCCCTGGCCGGAAAAGATGTGGCCGGCCAGGCCCAAACCGGCACGGGCAAAACCGCGGCATTTTTAATCACCATCTTTTCCAGGCTCCTGGCCTTGCCCAGGGAAATCAAGAAAGAACCCCTGGCCATGATTGTGGCCCCCACACGCGAACTGGCCTTTCAGATCCATGAAGAGGCCGCAAAGCTCTCAGTGCACACGGATTTCCGGCTGGCTGCCATTGTTGGCGGTGTGGATTACGGCAAACAGGCCCGACTGCTGGAAAGCGGTACGGATATTATCATTGGAACCCCGGGTCGTATCATCGACTATTACAAAAAGGGGATTCTGAAAACCGAGAATATTCAGATCGTGGTGATTGACGAGGCGGATCGGCTCCTGGATCTTGGATTCGCCAAGGACATGCGGTATATTTTGAAGCATCTGCCCCATTATGAGAAGCGCCAATCCTTGCTGTTTTCCGCAACGCTGTCCTACAGCGTCATGGAACTGACCTATGATTACATGAATCTGCCGGAGTTTATCTCCGTTACCCCGAACGAAGTTGTGGTCGACGGTGTTGAACAGGTTCTCTATCATGTGGGAAATGATAAAAAGGTGTCCCTGCTTCTGGGTATTTTGCAAAAAGAAGAGTGGGTCAGAATGCTCATTTTTGTAAACACTCGAATCGGCGTGGATCGGCTGACCCGCCAGCTCAAGGGAAATAAATGGCCTGCCGAAGGCATCACAGGGGATTTGCCCCAGAAAAAACGATTCCAGTTGATGGAGCAGTTTAAAAGCGGAAAATTGAAAATCCTCGTGGCCACGGATGTGGCTTCCCGGGGAATTCATGTGGAGGACATCAGCCATGTGGTGAACTATGACCTGCCCCAGGATTCTGAAAACTTTGTTCACCGAATCGGTCGAACCGCAAGGGCCGGGAAAAAAGGAAAAGCCATTTCACTAGCCTGCGAAGAATATGTCCGGCATTTGGAAGACCTGGAAAAAGTTTTGGGGTACAAGCTTCCGGTGGCTTGGCCCGAGGACGACTGGTTCTTGGAAAGCAAAGTGCCCCTGGAGTCCGGACGAAGGAGATCCCCCAGAAGCGGGGCTCCAAGAACCGGAGCTCCGCGAAGCGGTTCACGAAGTGCCACCGGAAGCGGGCCCAAAAGTGATGCCCGTCCAAGGTCCGTGAGTCCTCCCGCCCAACAGCGAACCGGTTCTGAAAAGAGCCCGGCAAAAGCGACCCGAAAAACATTTCCAGGGAGTTTCTTCGGGTTCGGCCCCCCGGAGCAGCAGCCGATATCCGTGGAAAAAGAACCCGAAATCTGGCTGCCCGAACCAGAGCCTGAAACCCCGGAGCCCAAGGTTGAGGTTGAACCCATAGTGCCCGGGATTGAGACAGATCCCAAAGAACCGATGGTGGAAGGCGAACCCGAAAAACCCAAACCCAAAACTGGCTCGAGAAGAAGAAGGGGCCGTTATCACAAAAAAAAGAAGCCATCTAACCCCGAAGGTTCCGAGGTGAAGATTCCGGATGAACCATCGCCTGAATAACCACAAGGTGTTCTCCCATGGGATATGTTTTTGATTTCAAAGAAGCTTTGGAGTACGACCGATGGCTGCAGAGCCCGGAGAATCGCTATGCCATGGACTGCGAGCAGGCGCTGATCCTTGAAATGCTTGACCCTTCAAGGGGCAGAACCCTTCTGGATATCGGATGCGGAAGTGGCCTAAGACTTGCCCCTATGATTGAAAAAGGGGTTGAGGTGACCGGGCTGGACCCCTCTCCGTATATGCTTGACCTGGGAAAGGAAAAGTATAAAAACAGAATCGAATTTCATCGGGGTTTCGGGGAAAATCTTCCTTTTGAAGATAATGCCTTTCATTATGTGACCCTGGTCAATACCCTGGAGTATGTTCAAGACCCCCAAAAAGTGATTGATGAAGCAGCCAGGGTGGCCAAAGACCGAATTTTTATCGGGATGGGCAATCGATATGCCTTTAAATGCCTGGAGAGAAGGATCAAGGGGATCTTTTTCGAAACGGTTTATAACCGGGCGAGGTTTTACAGCATCTGGCAGATCAAGCAGATGGTTCGAAATGCCGTGGGAAACGTACCCATGGCCTACAAAACCCTGTCTTTCCTGTCCATGGGACTAAAACCCCACCTGGACACCCTCCATCTTGGAGGTCTTGCCCAGAAAAATCCCTTCGGGGCTTTTGTGGGTGTTTTGATTACGCCGGTACCGCGATTCAAAACTACCCCCCTGGTCCTTAAGTTCAAATCCCCGAAACCCATACCTTCGGGCGTTCAGCCCTTGGAAAGGTCGAAAACAGGATCACTCCGGAGAAAAAATTTGAAGGAGGAACCATGACATGGAAGCATTGCTTTACCATGGAGTGGACAATGGGTCTGTAAAATGTGACCTGTGTAGCCATCGATGCGTGATCAAACCGGATAGGCGGGGGATTTGCGGGGTTCGGGAAAATACCGGCGGGGTTTTAAATTCCCTGGTTTTCGGAAGGCTTGTGGCAGGCAACATCGATCCCATTGAAAAAAAACCTTTGTTTCACTTTCTTCCCGGGAGTCTTTCTTATTCCATTGCAACTATGGGTTGCAATTTCAAATGCCGGTTTTGCCAAAATGCGGATATTGCCCAGCCAGAGGAGCATCCTGAATGGATTCAAGGCCATAGGGTAGAGCCCGGTTCCGTGGTGGATGCCGCCATTCGAGGAAAATGTCAAAGCATCAGCTATACCTATACGGAGCCCACGGTTTTTTTTGAGTTTGCCCGTGACACGTCGGTTTTGGCCCATGGGAAAGGGTTGAAAAATATTTTCGTAACCAACGGCTACATGTCGCCGGAAGCC